>DASYTD010000016.1:0-13703 GCA_036002655.1 Gemmatimonadales bacterium | reverse complement strand
CACGTATTGCGCGCACGATTCCATGTCGCGCGACGGCACGCGCGTATCGAGGCGGGCCCAGCGGCCGACCATCGTCTCGACGCCATCGGCCCCGATCACGACCCGCGCGCGATACACGTCCTCCTGGCCACGCTCTTTCACGCGCACGTGCCAGCGCTCGCCACCATTCCGCGACATTCCGGTCGCCTCCGCACCCACCACGACCTCGGCACCGGCGGCGGCCGCCTCTGCCGCCAGATGGGCATCGAAACGTGTGCGGTCGAGGATCCAGCCGACGCCACGCTCGGCCACCAGCACCTCGGTATCGTCGGGCGCTTGGAAGATGACGCGGGTGATCTTCCGGGCCGCCCAGTCGGCGCCGTCGGGATTGGCAAACTCGCGCAAGCCGGCATCGCCCACTCCCTCGGCGCAGCGCACCGGCGCCCCGACGGCCCGGTCGCGCTCGAGCAGCACGACGTCGAGCTCGGGGGCTGCTTGTTTCGCTTGCCAGGCGGCGACGGCGCCGGCCGGCCCAGCCCCGACGACCAGGACGTCTACGTCAGGCATACACGGCCATGGCGAGCGCCCCGACGGGGCAGGGCGCGATACACTTCTCGCAACCGGTGCAGGTAGCACCGTCCACCGTGAGGATGTTCAACTCCAGATGGATCGCTTCCGGAGGGCACAGCGGCAAACAGAGGCCGCAACGGTCGCACACCGCGAGGTCTACGACGGCAATTGTGTCGGGCGTCACGCGACGCATGGGCGAAAGCCTAGCCGAGCGTGGAAGAGCCGTCAAGCTTCATCCTTGCTTGAGGTTACGCATTTCATTACCTTGTGCGCGTTCGCATCAACCCGCCTCACTCTTTTACCGACGATCACGTGCCACCACGCTGGCTGAATTTTAAAATGGGTGCATGGAGCCCGGCGAACGAAATCGCCGTGGACCTTGGTACCGCTAACACTCTCGTCTACGTCAAGGGCGAAGGGATCGTGCTCAACGAACCCTCCGTCGTGGCGATCGAAAAAGCAACCGGCAAAGTCAAAGGCATCGGTCTCGAAGCGAAGCGCATGTTGGGCCGCACACCCGACGGCGTGCTCGCCGTCCGGCCGCTGAAAGACGGCGTCATCGCCGACTTCGATGTGACCGAGAAGATGCTGCGCTTCTTCCTCAAGACGATCATCGATCGTCATCTCTTCCGCGTGCGTCCCAAAGTGATCGTCTGCGTGCCCAGCGGCATCACCGAAGTGGAGAAGCGCGCGGTGCGCGATTCGGCGCAGTCGGCCGGCGCGAAAGAGGTGTACATGGTCGCCGAGCCGATGGCGGCGGCGATCGGGGTGGGACTCCCGGTCGAAACGCCCACTGGCAATATGGTGATCGACATCGGCGGCGGCACGACGGAAATCGCGGTCATTGCGCTCTCCGGCATCGTGTCCGATACGTCCATCCGCACCGGCGGCGACGAGCTCGATCAAGCCATCGTGCAGTTCATGCGCAAGAACTACAACCTGCTGATCGGCGAGCCCACAGCTGAGCAAATCAAAATCCAAATCGGATCTGCGGCTCCGGTCGGCGAAGAGCGCGAGATGGAAGTGAAGGGCCGTGACCTGGTGTCCGGCATTCCGAAGATTGTGCGCGTGCACTCGAGCGAGATCCGCGAAGCGGTGCAGGAGCCGATCCAACAGATCGTGGATGCCGTCCGGCGTGCCCTGGAGATCACGCCGCCCGAGCTGGCATCCGACATCGTGGATCGCGGCATCGTGATGACCGGCGGCGGGGCATTGATTCGCGGGCTCGATCTGTTGCTGCAGCAGGAGACCGGCCTGCCGATTCACCTGGACGAGGACCCCATGACCTGCGTGGTGCGTGGGGCGGGGCGGATCCTCGACGCTCCTGAGAAATACCGCAACGTCCTGACCACCTAGTCGAATGGCGATCGGCACGGATCGCTACGCCTCGCGCGCCGACACGCTGCTTTTCATCGCCTGCGTGGGGTTGTCGATTGCGGCATTGAGCCTTCCCGACCCATGGCGCGACCCGCTCGCGCAAGGACTGCGGCAGAGCGTGCTCGCGCCCTTCCTTTTTCTCCAGCGTCAGACCGAACTGCTGGCGGCAGCGCGCTACCGCTACGACGCCGTCGTGGCGCAGCGCGATTCGGTTGCGCTCGCCGCGACGTTCTTGCCCGAGTTGCGCAGCGAGAACGCCCGGCTGCGCCGGCTGCTGGGCCTCAGCGCCCGGCTCGGCGGTGGCTACGTCTCCGCCGAGATCCTGCATCAACCGGAGCCCACCAATCCGCTCAGTTTCGTGGTCTCGGCAGGCAGGCGAGAGGGCGTGCGACCCCTGACGGCGGTGGTGAGTCCGGAGGGCTTGGTGGGACTGGTTGCCTCGGTCGATGAGCATACGAGCGTGGTGTTGAGCTGGGCGCATCCCGAGTTCCGGGCCAGCGCCATCGCGACCGACGGCAGCGTGGTCGGAATCGCGGCGCCGCACGGAGCGGACGGCCCGGGCGTCTGGCTCCTGGAGCTTCAGGGCGTGCTGTATCGCCAGCAGGTACCTGCCGGGACGGTTATCGTGACCTCAGGGCTGGGTGGCGTATTTCCGCGCGGCATCCCGATTGGCTCGGTCGTGGGACCAGCCGGTGAAGAGAAAGGGTGGGGACGTACGTACCTGGTCAGGCCTGCCATTCATCCAGCCGAGCTCTCGCACGTGATGATTCTGACGTCGCCACGTCCCGCCGGCGCCGATCTGCGCAACGCCTTTACCGCGCCGCCGGACAGCGCCGCGGCGGGCGAGGTGCCGCCACGATGAGACGCACCGACCGCTATCGCTATCCCGTGATCATGACGCTGCTCATCCTGTTGCAGTTCACGGTGCGCAGCCGGCTGGGCGGGGACCGCGTCGCGCCCGATTTCCTGCTTCTCGCCTTGCTCATTTACACGATTCGCGCGGAGCCGGGGAAGAGCGCCGCGGCCGGCTTTATTCTGGGATTGCTGCGCGATGCACTGACGCCGGCGAGCTTCGGCGCGGGCGCGCTGGCGCACACGCTCGTCGGATTCTTCTCGTCGTGGGCCAAGGCCGTCTTCTTTGCCGAGCACGTGTTCGTGAAGGGCTGCCTGTTCTTCGCGGGAACGTGGCTTCGCAACCTCATCGTGCTGCTCGTGTCGGGTCGGCTGCAGAGCTCGCAGGTCGCGTGGGAGCTGCTGGTGTGGTCGCCATTGCAGGGCCTGACAACCGCGGTGGTCGGAGTCGCCGTGTTGTGGTTCTTCCGCGGCTGGTTGTCGCCGCGGCGGAGCACGGCGTGAACGCGTTTCATCCTCATCTGCTCGATCACCGGCTCGGCATGGCGCGTCTGAGCGTATGGATCGTGCTCGGCATCCTCATCCTGTCGTTCTTCCGCACGCAGATCCTCGGACACGGCAAGTACCAGCTGCAGTCGGAGACCAATCGGCTCAGACAGATTCCGCTGCCCGCGCCGCGCGGCGTGATCTTCGATCGGAAGGGCCGCGTGCTGGCCGAGAACGTGCCGGGCTACACCGTTTCGCTCCTGCCCGGCCCCGAGGTGAACCTTCGCTCCACGCTCGCGCGCATCGCGTCCATCGCGAACATCGACAGCGTCGAGATCGAGCGCGTCCTGCAGCGCGCGCGGCGTGCTCCGTATCAGCCGGCACTCGTGTTGGGGGACGCGCCGTTCCGGGTGGTGTCCGCGCTGGAAGAGCGGCGTGTGGCGATCCCCGGGCTCCTGATTCAGGCGGAGCCCAAGCGCTTCTATCCCGACACCGCCGTGGTGGCGCATCTGGTGGGCTACGTCGGCGAAGTCACCGAAGGCGAGCGCGCGACGAAGCGCTTCGCGACGGTGCGGCTCGGCGGCCTCGTGGGCAAAGACGGACTGGAGCGCGAGTACGACGATACGCTGCGCGGAACCGAGGGCATGCGCTTCGTCGAGGTGAGCGCCCGCGGTCAGATGGTGCGCGAGGCGGAAGCGGGGGCGAATCTCGCGCCCGTCCCGGGCACCGATCTGCACACGACGATCGATCTCGATCTCCAGCGCTACATCTCGCACACGTTTCCGCCCGGTCAACGCGGCGCCGTGCTCGCGCTGAATCCGAACACCGGCGAAGTGCTCGCGCTGTACAGCGCCCCGGGGTTCGATCCCAATGCGTTCGTCGGCGGCATCTCCGCTCCTTACTGGCGCTCGCTCAACGAAAGCGCGGCGCGGCCGCTGCTCGATCGGGCGATTCAAGCCCGCTACCCACCAGGCTCGACCTGGAAGCTCGCGGTGGCCGCGATGGGCCTGAAGCGCGGCATCGTGGGGCCGCGCAGCCGCATGCCGATCCCGTGCCGGGGGGGGCTGCAATACGGCAATCGCTTCTTCCGGTGCTGGGACGCCCACGGTCACGGCGAGTTGACCCTCACGGAGGCGATCGCCCAGAGCTGCGACGTCTACTTCTACCAGCTCGGCATCAAGCTGGGCGTGACGTCGCTGCTCGAGGACGCGAATGAATGGGGCTTCCGCGGCCGCACCGGGATCGACTTGCCGGGCGAGATCCCGTCCGAGTTCCCGACAGGGCCGGAGTACTATGACCGCCTCTACGGCGCGCGCCGCTGGACGTCCGCCGTCGCTTTGAACCTCGCGATCGGGCAGGGGGAGAACGCCCAGACGCTCGTCCAGATGGTGCGCTTGTATCAGCAGCTCGCGAGCGATGGACGTGTGCGGACCCCGTTCCTCGTGCATCCCGCGGCGCAGAGCGGCACCGAGAACGCTTCGCTCGATCTCAGTCCTGATCAGCTGACGATCCTGCGCCGTGCGATGATCGCCGTGGTGGAGCAGGGAACGGCGCGCGGCTCCCGGCTCGCCGCCCTTACCATCGCGGGCAAGACCGGCACGGCGCAGAATTCCCATGGTCCCGACCACGGGTGGTTCATCGCGTTTGCGCCGGCCGACAAGCCCGAAGTGGTCGTGGGGGCGATCATCGAGTTCGCACAACACGGCACGGCCGTCGCACCGCTGGTCTCGCGCACGATCGCGCACTACCTGGGCATCGACGAACGCAGCGCCGCGAGCATGCGGATCACGGTCCCCCCAGACTCCGCGCCGGAGCCGTTCCAGCTTCCTGGGGTGCCGCTCGACACGACGCCGGTCGAGCTGCGTCTCCCCCTCATCCGTCCGGTCCCCCTTCCTGGTCCCCCCCGCCCCATTCCGGCCGACAGTGTTGTCGCGCGTCCGCCAACTCGATAAAGCGCTGGTGGTCTCAGTCGTCGCGCTGGCCTTGTTCGGGCTCGCGACGCTGTACTCCGCGGGCCAGACCGACGTCCCCACATTCGTCGCGACCATTTGGCAGCGGCAGCTCGTATGGCTTGCCCTCGGACTCATTGTCGGCTGGCTCACGTTCCGTACATCGCCCCGGATGCTGGAGTGGGCAACACCGTTCGTCTACGGGATCGCGGTGTTCCTGCTAGTGCTCACGCTGTTCATCGGTACCGGCGCCGGCACAGCGGCGGGGAGCAAATCGTGGCTGGCCATTGCGGGTCACCGCTTCGGCCAACCCACCGAGCTGGCCAAGCTCGCCGTGATCCTGATGCTGGCCCGCTGGCTCGCTGCGTTGCGCGAGCCGCCCGCCACGCTGCGCGATCTCATTCTGCCGTTCGCGATTGCCGGACTGCCAACCCTGCTTGTGTTTAAGCAACCAGACCTGGGAAGCGCCATCGTGTTCGTGGCGATTCTCTTCTTCATGCTGTTTTGGGCCGGAACCAAGCCTTCACTGCTGTTGCTTGCGGCCTCGCCCGTCATCGGGCTGGTACTCGCGTTTTCGACCGTTACGTGGGCGCTTTGGATCGCGGTACTGGCCTGTCTCCTACTGTGGTGGCGACCCTACCTGTGGGAGGGTCTCGCGGTTATGGCCGCCAACATGATCATGGGAGTCATCGCGCTACCGTTCTGGAATCGGCTCGCACCCTATCAACAGAACCGGTTGCTCGCCTTCCTGAATCCCGACGTGGACCCACGAGCCGCCGGGTGGCACGTCATCCAGTCGAAGGTGGCGGTTGGATCGGGCGGGCTCCTCGGTAAGGGGTTCACGGAGGGCACGCAGAAGCGGCTGGCGTTTCTCCCGGCGCAGCACACCGATTTCATCTTCTCGATCGTCGGCGAGGAGCTGGGGTTCCTCGGCGTCTTGGCGGCGCTATCCCTGTTCGCCTGGCTGTTGTTCGTGCTGCTGCGGATCGCTCGGCGAGCCACGGATCCCTTCTCGAGCCTCTGCGTCTTTGGCATTACCGGGCTCTTGTTCACGCACATCGTCGAGAACGTGGGCATGACGATCAACCTCATGCCCATCACCGGTATTCCGCTGCCGTTCTTCTCCTATGGCGGATCCTTCCTGCTGATTTGCTCCATCGGTGTGGGGATTGCGCTCCGGGTTGCGTGGGAGTCACGGCAGTCGGGATATGCCGAATTAAGCCAATGAGTTAGACAGTCGGGGCTGGCGTCTGTCGGGGAGCGCGCTCAAATTGTGCGCTTCGTCACTATCATGGCTCGCATGGCCTGGTTCAAAAAGGAACGTAAGCCGCGTACGTCGGAGCGGGTCAAGCTCGAGATTCCCGCCGACGCCTGGGAGAAGTGCGACCAGTGCGGCCACGTGGATATCCGCGAGCGCTTCGTTCGCGCCCTCAATGTCTGCCCCAATTGCGGCCATCACCGTCGCATCAGCGCGCAGGAGTACATCGATCTCCTGGTAGACGAAGGTTCGTGGCACGAGCTGTTTTCCGCCCTCAAGTCCGCCGATCCCCTGAAATTCGAGAACTACACCGACCGCGTGCAGGCCGCCATAAAGAAGGCCGGCCCTCTCGACGCGATCCGCACCGGCTACGCGCGGCTGCACGGCATGTCCATCAGCCTCGGCGTCATGGACTTCGCCTTCATGGGCGGGTCGATGGGTTCGGTAGTCGGCGAGAAGATCGCGCGCCTCACACGGCACGCGATCGACAAGCGGACGCCGCTGATCCTGGTATCCGCATCGGGCGGCGCCCGCATGCAGGAAGGCGTGCTGTCGCTGATGCAGATGGCCAAGACGTCGGTGGTCATCGCGGAGCTCCAGGGCGCGGGCGTGCCCTTCATGTCCGTGCTCACGAATCCCACGACCGGCGGTGTGTCGGCCTCGTACGCTATGCAGGGGGATGTGATCCTGGCTGAGCCAGGGGCGGTGATTGGTTTCGCCGGTCCCCGCGTGATCAAGCAGACTATCGGGCAGGACCTGCCGGAAGGCTTCCAGACGGCGGAGTTCCTGCTCGATCACGGGATGATCGACGCCGTTGTTCCTCGTGGCGAATTGCGGGATACCGCCGCCCAGCTGCTGCGGCACATGACCGGCGCCTGGCCGGCCGAGGCCGCCGACTGACCTTCGAAGAAGCCTGCCAGTTTCTCTTCGCGAGACAAGCCGGTCGCATCAAATGGAGCCTTGGGCCGACCGAGGGACTGCTCGACGTGCTCGGCCGTCCCGAGCGCCATTTTCCCGCCGTTCACATCGGCGGCACCAACGGGAAGGGTTCGACCTGCGCGTTTGTCGCCAGTGAGCTACGCGCCCAAGGCTGGCGCGTCGGCCTGTATACCTCGCCGCACCTCGTTTCCCCCTGCGAACGGATCACGGTAGACGGAGTGCCCATTGGCGAAGATGCGTTGGCCGCATGGACCACGCAGCTCAAGAGCCACATCGAGCGACTCGACGCCAGCTTCTTCGAGGCGACGACCGCGATCGCGTTCGCCGATCTGGCGGCTCGAGGCGCCGACATCGCCGTGATCGAAGTCGGGCTGGGCGGCCGCCTGGACGCCACCAACGTCCTCACGCCGCTCGTCACCGCGGTCACCAAGATCGCGCTCGAGCACGCCGACTACCTTGGCAATGACTTGAAGGGCATCGCGCGCGAGAAGGCGGGCATCGCGAAGCCGAAGGTGCCGTTCGTGACGGGAGAAGCCGATCCGGAGATTCGTGACGAGTTGGTGCGGGAGGCGAAACGGCGCGGTGCGGAGCCGATCATCACGGTGGATACGACGCTGCGGCCGAGGCGCGATACGCATTTGGGCCTGTTGGGTCGGCATCAGGTGGCCAATGCCCTCGTCGCACATGCGGTCCTGAAAGCGCTCCCCAAACCGTTCGGGCCCGCCGGAAAGAATTTTCCCGCGAGCTTTGCTCACGCGTACGCGCCGGGCCGCTTCGAGGTGCGCGGGAAATGGATCTTCGACGTCGCTCACAATCCCGACGGCATGAAGGTCGTCGCCGACGCGATCACGGAGTACAAGCCATGGCGTCCGCTGCACGCGCTCGTGGGGATTCGCAACGACAAGAACTGGCGCGCGATGCTCGCGATGCTGAGACCGGTCGTGGACCGGCTGGCGCTGACGGTGCCGCCGTCCATTCCCCTGATGCAGCGTTGGTCAATCGACGACATGGGACCGGACGTCTCGTTCGAACCCGATTTTGAGCGGGCTCTACACGACATCCAGGAGGGCGCGCAAACCGTCCTCGTCACCGGCTCGTTCCACACGGTCGGCGACGCGCTGGCTCGCTTGCCGGGCTTCGCGCCCGTCGGTTAAGTTGTTGCGATGCAAGGAAAAGCCTTACCTGGCTTTCGCGACTTTTACCCCGAAGACCTGAGCCTCCGAAACCACATCTTCGCAACCTGGCGCAGCGTAGCCTGCCGTTATGGTTTCGAGGAGTACGACGGGCCCCCGCTCGAATCTTTAGACCTCTACACGCAAAAGAGCGGAGATGAAATCGTGCAGCAATTGTACGCCTTTCGGGATAAGGGAGATCGTGACGTCGCCCTGCGTCCGGAAATGACTCCGACGCTGGCGCGCATGGTCGCGGCGCGGGTGCAGGCGCTGAAAAAGCCGATCCGCTGGTTCTCGATCCCGCAGCTGTTCCGCTACGAACGGCAGCAGCGGGGACGTCTGCGGGAGCACTTCCAGCTCAACATGGACATCATCGGCGAGGCTGGTCCCCTCGCGGACGCCGAGCTGATGGCGGCCGCGGTGGATATCATGCGCGGTTTTGGGTTGGGCCCCAAGGACGTGCAGCTGCGGATCTCCGACCGGCGTGTGCTCAAGGCCCTGCTCCTGGGGGGGGGTGTGACCGAAGGCCAACTGCCCAGCGCGTTCGCGGTGATCGATCGCAGTGAGCGAGTGCCGAGGAACGTGCTCGAAGAAATGCTGCGGGAAGCGGGATACGGGAAGCGGGAAACGTCCACTGTCTTCGAGGTTGCGGCTCTGCGAGGTCAAGACGCAATCAAGGCCGGCGGAGCGGCTGCCGAGCCCCTCTCTCAGGCGGTCCAGGCGCTCGACTCCATGGGTCTCGGCGACTTCGTGTCCGTGGACCTGACGATTGTGCGCGGTTTGGCCTACTACACGGGGATCGTGTTCGAGCTGTTCGATGCCCAGCAGAAGTTGCGCGCGATTGCGGGCGGGGGCCGCTACGACGGACTCCTCGATCTACCCGCGCTGGGGTTCGGCATGGGAGATGTTGTCCTGGGCGAGCTCCTCAAGGAGCGCGGTGTGGCTCCCAAGGCGTCGATCGAGCTCGGCGCCTTTTTAGTAGCGGTCGGCGGGGACGATTTGCCGACGATGCTGCAGCTCGCCCATGCGATGCGAGAGCGGGGCATCGCGGTCGAGTACGGCCTCCGGCACGCGGGGGTGCGGAAGCAGCTCGAGCTCGCGGCGGCGCGGGGCGCTGCGCGGGCGGTGATCATCGGCCCAGACGAGCGCAAAGCCGGCCTGGCCGTCGTCCGGGACCTCAAGGCCGGGACCGAAGCCAAGGTACCGCTCGACAAGCTGCTCAACGGATATTTCGATTAATGGCCCAAGCTCAGAGGATCACACCACGCGCCAAGGATTTCAGCGAGTGGTACGGGGACGTCATTGCGCACGCGCAGCTCGCGGACTACTCCCCCGTGCGCGGCTGCATGGTCATCCGGCCGCACGGCTTCCGCATCTGGGAGCTGATGCAGCGGGCGCTGGACGACATGTTCCGCGCGACCGGCCATCGCAACGCCTACTTCCCGCTGTTCATTCCGATGAGCTTCCTCGCGAAGGAAGCCGAGCACGTCGAGGGCTTCGCGAAGGAAGTGGCGGTCGTCACGCACACGCGCCTGCGGGCGACGGGCAAGGAAGGCGCGGACGCGATCGCGGTGGATCCGACGTCCGCGTTGGAGGAGCCGCTCGTCGTCCGGCCCACGTCGGAGACGATCATCTACGCGATGTTCGCTAAGTGGATCCAGAGCTACCGCGATCTGCCGCTGCTCTTGAACCAGTGGGCGAACGTGGTGCGCTGGGAGCTGCGCACGCGCCTGTTCCTGCGGACGACGGAGTTTCTCTGGCAGGAGGGGCACACGGCGCATGTTGACGAGGCGGATGCCGAGCGTGAGGCGCGTCTGATCCTGGGGATCTACCGACGGTTTTGCGAAGAGTGGATGGCCATGCCGGTGATCACCGGAGTCAAGACGGAGAGTGAGAAGTTCGCCGGCGCGCTGCGCACCTACGCCATTGAAGCGCTGATGCAGGACAACAAAGGGCTGCAGGCCGGGACGTCCCACAACCTCGGTCAAAACTTCGCCAAGGCGTTTGGGGTGCAGTACCAGACCGCGGCGGGCGGCTTGGAGTACGTCTGGAATACGTCGTGGGGCGTGTCCACCCGGCTCATTGGTGGGCTGATCATGACGCACTCGGATGACCATGGGCTCGTTGCGCCTCCGAAGCTGGCTCCGGTGCAGGTTGTGATCGTGCCGATCTGGAAGACGGAGGACGAGCGTGCTCAGCTGTCAGCCGTCGGCCGTCAGCTGAAGGACGATCTCGAGAAGAACGGGCTGCGCGTGGAGTTCGACCAGCGCGAGAACATGAAGCCCGGCGCGAAGTACTTCGAGTGGGAAGCCCTCGGGGTCCCGGTACGGTTGGAGATCGGTCCCCGCGACTTGGCCAGCGGCCAGGCGGTTCTGGCAAGGCGCGGCGGGGGCAAGGGGCCGGTCTCGCTGCAAGGGATGGTGAACTCGGTGACGACCGCGTTGGACGAGATCCAGGCGTCGTTGCTCGCCGCCGCGCGCGAGCGGCGTGAGAAGAACTCGACGCGCGGCGTCACGAAGACGCAGTTTATCGAGCTCATGCAGCTCGCGAGCGGGGGAGGCTTCGCCTACGGTGGCTTCTGCGGCAGTCCGTCGTGTGAGGCGGAGATCAAGGCGCAGACCGGGGCGACGATCCGCGTCCTGCCAGACCCGGAGTTCCGCAGCAAGGAGGTCCCACGCAATTGCATGTGGTGCGGGGCACCGAGCATCGCGGAGGCCGTGTGGGCGCAGGCGTACTAGGGTTCGATCCGGGATTGCTCCAGGCAATCGCGGACCGCATCGGCACGCCGGCCTACGTCTACAGCACCAACCTGATTCGCGCGCAGTACAACGCGCTCCATGATGCGCTCCACGCCATCCGGCACCGCATCTGCTACTCCGTCAAAGCCAACGGGAACCTGGGTGTCCTGCGGGTGCTGAAGCAGCTCGGCGCCGGGGCCGACATCGTGTCGGTGGGGGAGCTGCGCCGCGCGCGCATCGCGGGGTTCGATCCCGACGGTATTGTGTTCTCCGGCGTCGGGAAGACCGCTAGCGAGATCGAAGAAGCGATTCGCGCCGGCGTGGGCTTCATCAACATCGAGTCCACGAGTGAGCTCGAGACGCTCGCCGCCGTGGCGAATGACATCAAGGTGCCGGCGCGCGTGGGAATTCGCGTCAATCCCGACGTGGCGATCGACACGCATCTGTACATGAAGACGGGCGAGAAGACCGCCAAGTTCGGCATCCCGTTCGACGAAGTGGTCAGCGTGGCGCGCCGCATCGCCGCCGAGCCGCGGCTGCTGCTGCGGGGACTGGCCATGCATATCGGCTCGCAGATCAGCGACGTCACGCCGTACCATCGCGGCACGATCAAGCTGATCGAGCTGGTGACGGCCATCCGCGCCTCGGGGATCACCACGCTCGAGGCGCTCGACGTCGGTGGGGGCCTCGGCGTGCGCTATCACAACGAAAAAGCGCCCAGTCCGAAGGCATTCGCCGACGCGGTCGTGCCGGCGGTGAGCGCCGCGGGGCTCGGCCTGTTGTGCGAGCCTGGGCGCTATCTGGTGGCCAACGCGGGCGTGTTGCTCACCCGCGTGTTGTACCGCAAGCATGCGGGCGGCAAAGATTACGTGATCGTGGACGCGGGCATGTCGGATTTCGTGCGCCCGAGTCACTACAACGCCCACCACGAGATCATGCCGCTCAAAGACGGCAAGCGCCCGGAAGAGACGGTGAATGTGGTCGGCCCGATCTGCGAGACCGGCGACTTCCTCGCGCTCGACCGCAAACTGGTCTCCGTCGGGCCAGGTGAGGTGCTGGCCGTGCTGGGCACCGGCGCATACGGCTTCGTGATGAGCTCGACGTACAACCAGCGCCCGCGGCCCCCGGAGGTCGTCGTGGATGGCGATCGCTATTACGTCGCGCGGCAACGCGAGACGCTGGACGATCTCATCCGGGGCGAGACGGCCGAGCCGACCATGTGGTACAAAGCGTGAATCGCATCCTCATTCTCGACTACGGCTCGCAGTTCACGCAGCTGATCGCGCGCCGCATCCGCGAAGCCAGCGTCTACTGCGAGATCCACCCCGCCGCCCGTGGGACGGATCTCGCGTTCATTCGCTCGTTCGATCCGAAAGGGATCGTGCTGTCAGGCGGTCCCAATTCGGTGTTCGATCAGGGCGCACCGAGCGCCGATCCCGGCATTCTGGAGCTTGGCGTGCCCGTCCTGGGCATCTGTTACGGGATGCAGCTCATCGCGCAGCTCTCGGGCGGCAAGGTCACGCCCTCGAACGAGCGGGAATACGGCCGTGCCGACATCACCGTGCGCGAAAACGCCGGACTGTTCGCCGGGTTCGAAGCGCGCGCCACCACCACCGTCTGGGCGAGCCACGGCGACAAGCTGGAGCAGCCGCCGCCCCACTTCCGCATCACGGCAACGAGTGTCAACGCGCCGGTCGCCGGCATGCAGCACGACGCGAAAGCGATCTCCGGCGTCCTCTTCCATCCGGAAGTCGCGCATACGGCTCGGGGCGGCGAGATCCTCAACAACTTCCTATTCGGGATCTGCGGCTGCACGCCCGACTGGACGCCGGGACACTTCATCGATCAGGAAATCGCGACAATCAGGGAGACGGTGGGTCCCACGGGCCGCGCGATCTGCGGCCTCTCCGGCGGCGTCGATTCCGCCGTGGCGGCGGCGCTGGTGCACCGGGCCATCGGCGAGCGGCTGACCTGTGTGTTCGTGGATCACGGCCTGTTGCGGCGTGGAGAACGGGAGCAGGTCGAGCAGACATTCCGGGCCCACTTGGGGATGGACCTGCGCGTGGTGGACGCGACGCACCGGTTCCTCAAGGAATTGAAGGAAGTCGAGGATCCCGAGGAAAAGCGCCGCCGCATCGGTCACACGTTCATCGATGTGTTCGAGGACGCCGCTCGGCACGTGGAAGGGTCGGTCGGCTTTCTGGTGCAGGGAACTCTGTATCCCGACGTCATCGAGTCGGCCTCGCCGAAGGGCGGGCCCTCAGCCACGATCAAGACGCATCACAACGTCGGTGGGCTGCGCCCCAACCTGCCCTGGAAGTTGATCGAGCCGCTGCGGGAGTTGTTCAAGGACGAAGTCCGGCAGGTGGGGCGGGAGCTGGGT
>DASYTD010000015.1:0-3844 GCA_036002655.1 Gemmatimonadales bacterium | reverse complement strand
TCAGTGGAACGTCGTGCGCGACGTCGCGGCGCGGGCCGAGATGCAAGTGATCGTCAGCAATGTCTCGGAGGCGGGATTCCGAATCGACGCACCGTTTCCGAGCCGGCTGACGGACGCGCTGCACGCCCGATTCGCGGGCGCACCGGATGCGCCTCTCGTGTTCGTCATCCCGACCGAACTGGTGCCAGATAACGGGCCGCGCCTAGCGGCCATGGTCCAGGAGTTGGCGTCACGCCACGACCGGACGCAAGCATTTCGCGACTGGCTCGAGGCGCGCGTGCGATTCTGCTCCTCGCTCGTGGACCGGATCGTCACCGCGCCACCGCCGGACCAGCATGCGGCCCTCGAGGCGACGCTCGGCTACCGCGATGCGTTGCTCACCGTGACCGAACCGTACGCCCTGTGGGCCATCGAGGGGGACCCCGCCGAGCTGCGCGCGGTCTTCCCTATTGAGAGCGCGAGCGTGGTGTTCGCACCCGATATCAGCTTCTACCGCGAGCGCAAGCTGCGCCTGCTCAATGCGGTCCACACGGCGGCGGCGCCGCTCGCGCTCCTCGCCGGCGTGCGCACCGTGTGTGAGGCGACCGCGCACCCGATGCTCGCGTCCTTCCTCAAACAACTGTTCAAGGAGATCATCCCCGCAACCGACATTCCGGCGGACGACGCGCGCGCGTTTGCGGACCAAGTGCTCGAGCGGTTCGCCAATCCGTGGCTCGAGCACGAGTGGCGCGTCATCGCGACGAATCAAGAAGAGAAGTTCCGCATCCGCGTCGTGCCGCTCATCGTTCGACGGCATGGACCCGACCTCGCGCTCGCAGCGGCTGCGCACCTGCTGTTCACCCGCGCGCCGCTCGAGTCGCTGGGCGAGGCCGCGCGCATCCCGGAGTTCGCTCGGGCGACGACGGGCTGGATGGCCCTCCTGGCGCAGGGCGGCGTCGAGGACGCGCCGGCCCAGACCGACCGATGTACATGACGTTCCGCTGGTTCGGGCCGACGGACCCGATCCCGCTGGCGCACATCCGCCAAATCCCCGGCGTGCAGGGTGTCGTGAGCGCGTTGTACGACGTGCCGGTCGGCGACGCGTGGCCGAAGGGCCGGCTCGCGCGCCTGCAGGACGACATCGCGGACGCAGGGCTGCGGCTCGCCGTCGTCGAGAGTATCCCCGTCCACGAGGACATCAAGCTCGGAAGGCCGACGCGGGACCGCCTGATCGCGAACTACTGCGAGAGCGTCCGTACGATGGGCGAGCTCGGCCTGCGAGTGCTGTGTTACAACTTCATGCCCGTATTCGACTGGATGCGCACCGATCTCGCGATGCGGCTGCCCGACGGATCGACCGCGCTCGCCTACGACGATGCGGCGCTCGCCCGCATGGACGTCGGGCGGGGGACCGGGGATCTGCCCGGCTGGGCTGCGACATATGATGCAACCGAGCTACGCGGGCTGCTCGAGGCGTACCGCAAGGTGCACGCGGAACGGCTGTGGGATCATCTCGCCTACTTCCTCGAGCGTGTCGTCCCCGTCGCCGAGCAAGCGGGCGTGCGGATGGCGATCCACCCCGACGATCCACCCTGGCCCATCTTTGGGCTGCCGCGGATCATCTGCCAAGGCTCGGACCTCGAGCGACTCCTGAAGCTCGTGGACCGCCCCGCTAACGGCGTGACATTCTGCACCGGCTCGCTCGGCGCCCTCCCGGAGAATGACCTGCCCGCGATGGTACGGCGCCTCGGCAACCGCATTCACTTCGCGCATTGTCGCAACGTGCAGATCACCGGGGAGCGGAAATTCCATGAGACGCCACATCCGTCGGCGCTCGGCGGCGTGGACTTGCGAGCGGTGCTCGCCGCGCTGCGCGACACTGGCTTCGCCGGACCGATGCGACCCGACCACGGACGGATGATTTGGGGCGAGCGCGGGCGGCCGGGCTACGGGTTGTACGACCGCGCGCTGGGCGCGACGTATCTGCAGGGGCTCTGGGAAGGCTTGACTCGCCCCTAAAGCCGCAGATCCCCTCGGCCGCTCGGCCGCTCGGCCGCTCGGCCGCTCCCTCGACGTCTGGGGCGTCTACTCCGCACCCGCCTCGCGCAGATATCTCGCCGCAACCTGCCCGTACTGCGCAAACGCGACCTCGGGTTCTTCGATCTCAGGATGCCACCGCTTCTCCCACTCGAAGCTGTAGAACCCGCGGTATCGGGTCTTCACGAGCGCCGCGATCTGCCGTTTCACGGGCACGTCACCGGTGCCGGTGAGGACGTAGCGCCGGTCGTTGCCAGCGGGGACGGAATCCTTGAGGTGGGTGTGCCGGATGTAGCGTCCCAGCTGCCGCACGGTGTCCTCCGGCTGCTCCTTGCCCGACACGAAGGTGTGATGCGCGTCCCATAACAGCGCCACGTTGGGGGAGTCGGCGCGCTGCAGGATCTCGAGCAACGCGGGCGAGTCGGTGAAGTCGCCGTGCGATTCGATGATCACCGTGACCCCTTTGCCGCGCGCATAATCGCCCAGGCCGCGCAACGCGCCGGCGATGTGCGCGAGCATCTCGGCGCGCGGCACGCCGGGCACGTACTCGTTGCCGAACACCCGCACGTAGGGAGCGCCCAGCGCGTCGGCCAGATCGATGAAGCGACGCGCCTCGTCGAGCTGCGCGGCGTGCTTGACCGGGTCCAGCTCGTGCATGTGCGCTGACGCGCCGAGGCAGGAAACGGAGAGCCCGTGCGCGGCAAGCTGGCGCTTCGCGTCGCCGACATGCTCGCGCGCAAGCTCGGGCACCTGGGTGAGATCCATGTTCGTCTGGATGCCGCGCAGCTCGATCGAGGCGAACTGGTGCTCGGCCGCGAAGTCGAGAATCCTCGGCCAGGGCCACGTTGGGCAGCCGAGGGTGGAAAAGCCGAGTGGGAGCTTTTTGGGCGCTTGCCAGGGCAAGAGCAATGCAGCAGCAGTTCCAACGAACTCTCTGCGAGTAGTCATCGCGTGTTCTGAAAGTAGCTTTAAACTCACCGTGACGCTCCACGCATCCCCCCTCCCGCATCCCGCATCCCGCTCCTCCTACCGCTGGACGATCTGCGCCCTGCTGTTCGTCGTCACCACGATCAACTACATGGACCGGCAAGTGCTCAGCATCCTCGCGCCGACGTTGCAGCGCGAGCTGAGCTGGTCGGAGTCACAGTACGCGAGCGTGGTCTACTCGTTCACCCTGGTGTACGCGTTCGGCTTCCTAATCGCCGGGCGCTGGCTCGACCGCGTGGGCGTGCGCCGCGGCTTTGCCACGGCGGTTGTCGTGTGGAGCCTGGCGGCGATCGGCCATGCGTTCGCCCGCACGACGGCGGGGTTCTCGGCGGCGCGCGCGCTGCTCGGCCTCGGCGAGTCGGCCAACTTTCCCGGCGCCATCAAAAGCGTGGGGGAATGGTTCCCCAAGGACGAGCGGGCCCTCGCCACAGGCATCTTCAACGCCGGCACGAACACCGGCGCGATCCTCACGCCGCTCATTGTTCCGTGGATCGCGCTGACCTGGGGCTGGCGCTGGGCGTTTGTGGTCGTTGGCTCACTCGGATTCCTGTGGCTCTTCCTGTGGCTCGCGCTGTACCGCAGCTCCGGGACCGAGCCCCTAGGCCCCAGCCCCCAGCCCCAGGCCCCTTGGCTCCGCCTTCTCACCTTCCGCCAAACCTGGGCGATCGTCGCCGGCAAATTCCTCGCTGATCCCGTGTGGTGGTTCTATCTCTATTGGCTCCCGAAATTCCTCGACGCGACCTACGGCATCAAGCTCGCGCAGGTCGCCCTTCCTCTTATTACGGTGTATGTAATCGCCGACGTGGGGTCTATCGGCGGCGGGTGGCTGTCGAGTGGCCTG
>DASYTD010000014.1:0-55004 GCA_036002655.1 Gemmatimonadales bacterium | reverse complement strand
TGTCGTTCATGCCGTACGCGAGAATCGTTTGGGGATGCATGGCACTCGCGAGGTCCCAGCCGTTCGAGTAGCCGGAATCGAATGAATCGAAGCGCACGTAGCGCGCCTCCGGCAGCAGCTCGCAGCGCTCGGCGAGCGCCGAGACGCGGACGCCGTGCCACGTCGCAATCGCGCTCCATCCCTCGACGCAGTGGTGTTTGACGGTGTACGTGGTGCGCTCCATGGCGCGGAGATCATCGAGCGACAGTGACTGCGGGCGGCGCACCAGGCCATCGACGCGCAGCCGCCAGGTCGCCGGATCCTTCAGCATCGGCGTCACGCGCGAGATGAAATAACTCGGCAGGTGCGCCGTGCGCTCGGACACGTCGTACTCGCGTGCCAACCGGCGCGACGAAAAGAGAATCTTCTCGCCCACCCAATCGTTCAGCCGGCTGACGTCGAGCAGCAACGGACGCACGGCGTTGCCGCCGTCCCATCCGCAGGCGGCCGCCAGCGAGGCGGTTCCCGCGCCCGCGGCGATGCGGAGAAACGCGCGGCGGTCAGTCATGGCTGGGAAAGCGGCCGCGGTACCATCCGGAGATCATCGCGCGCAGCGACGCCGGATCCACGACGAACACCAGCACGACGTGGACGACCAGAAACCCCGTGAAGATCCATACGGTCCAGAAATGCCAGTAGCGGGCCGCCTGAAAACCACCGAACAGCGCGGTCAGCCAGGAAAGCTGGGTCGGCTTGTAGATCGCGAATCCCGTCAGGATAGACAGCACACCAAGCACGATGATGAACGTGTACGCGAGCTTCTGGAGCGGATTGTGCTTGCCCTGTGGCGGATGGTCTTTGCGGATGCGCAGGTAGTATTTCTGCATCTCGATCGCGCCGCGGATGTCACGTGGCCGGAACAGCAGCGACCGCCACTCGCCGCTGACCGCCAGGTACGAGACGTACAGCACGCCCGCACCGATGAGCGGCCACATCAGCGCGAAGTGCCAGTTCAGCGCTCCCGCAAGCCAGCCACCGAGCCTGGCCCATCCCGGAAACCCTCGATCCTCGAAGGCATTGTAGTAATAGGGACCGCCGCGCTCGCCGAAACGGGCGTACGCACTATAGATCTGCAATCCGCTCGTGATCATTCCCAGCAGCAGAATGAACGTCATCCAGTGCGTGAGTCGCACAATCCAGTGATGCCGTTTGACGCGGGCAACGACCGGCGCCGGCGAAGCCGGCGGGGCCGGTGGGGCGGGGGTGGCCGTCATGGGCTAAGTATATTCTTTGCCATGCGTGCAGCAACGCTCGTCGCGATCCTCCTCGTTACGTCCTGCCGGGGGGGGGCGCAAAATGCATCCATCGCGACTCGCGGTTCCGACACACTCAGTTTTGCCGACGTTACGCCGGGGGATTCCGCGGACAGCGCGTTGCTCAGGCCGCGGGTCGTCACCGAACCAACAGTGGTCGTCTTCTGGCTCGCGACAGCCGACACGTTCACCGCCGATGATCAAGCGGAGGCGCTCGATAACCTCAACTACTACACGGAGCGTATCGCGCCGACACTCGCGCGCCACAACATCAAGCTCGTGCCCACGAACTCCGACACGATTTACGTCGCGCTCCCGAACCGGCAACGGCGGGTGATTCTGTTGACCGGAGTGGACTATCCGTTCGGCTACGTGCTCGTGGAGCCGGGGACCGCCGAGCGAATCCTCGCCGGCGTCTACGACGACGCGGAGCTGCTCGACGAGGTCGAAGCCTACTTCGACTTGCCGCCTGCCTCAGACAGCACCGCCCCAGGACCGCGGATCTCGACTTGATGCTGCTGCTCGCACTCGCTGCGCTGACGGTCGGACAGGACATCAGCTGGCAGCCGGCCGTGCCGCGCCAGGGCTCGCTCATCGAGGTGTTCGCCCCCGACGCCATCACCGGAACGGTCGCGGGCGAGCCGCTGCATTTCCGGGATGGCAAGGCGCTCGCGGCCGTGCCGCTCGGCACGACCGACAGCATCGCCGTCCAGACGCTCTACATTGGGTGGGACGGTGTCGTCGCAGGCAAGAAGTCGTACGTGCGCGTGGAGGAGCGAGAGCGGCCGCGCGAGCGGTTGCGGGTGGCCGAGCGATTCACACCGACTCCCGACAGCGCATTGCAGGAGCGCATCGATCGCGAACGCGGACTGTCACGTGATGCTGCGCGCCGCGCCCACACGGTGCCGCGGCTCTGGTATCGAACGTTCCTGCGCCCGCGCGATGCGCGCGTCACGAGTCCGTTCGGCGGCGGGCGGCAGGTGAACGGCGTCTGGCGGAGCACCCATTCGGGTTTGGATCTCGCGGGGCGGAGAGGCGAGCCGGTGCGTGTCGCGAATCGCGGGGTGGTGGCCCTCGCCGGTGATTTCTTCTACGGCGGGATCTCCGTCTACGTCCATCACGGCGACGGTCTCATGACGGTCTATCACCACCTCAGTCGCGCGCTCGTCGCGGTGGGCGACACGGTGCAGCGTGGTCAGATCATCGGCCGCGTCGGCGCGACGGGTCGTGTCACGGGGCCACACCTGCACTGGCAAGCGCAGTACGGCGCGATCCCGTTCGATCCCATCGATCTCTTGAACCTTCCTTGAGTAAGACGCTGCTGCTCCGCGGGAGCCGCGTGGTCACCCTGGATAGCTCTCGACGCGTCCTCGATGCCGATGTGCTGGTCGAAAATGGGCGAATCAAGAACATCGGACGGTCGGACGGTCGGACGGCCGGACGGTCCAAACCAAGCGTCATCGACTGCTCAGGTCTCGTCATTCTCCCCGGCTTGATACAGGCGCATATCCATCTCTGCCAGACCCTCTTCCGCGGCCTCGCCGACGATCTCTCGCTCGAGGCGTGGCTCGCGCAGCGCATCTGGCCGCTCGAGGCCGCGCACACCGAAGCCTCGATTCACGCGTCCGCGATGCTCGGTGCTGCCGAGCTGTTGCTCGGCGGGACGACCGCCATCCTGGATATGGAGACGGTGCGACACACCGGCGCCGCGTTCGAGGCGCTCGAATCGATCGGGATCCGAGCGACGGCGGGGAAGTGCCTCATGGACGCGCCCACGAACCCCGTCTCTTTGCGCGAGCCGACGGACCAGGCGCTCGAGGAGAGCGCTGACCTCTGTGCGCGTTGGCATGGCAGCGCCGGCGGCCGGTTGCGCTACTGCTTCGCGCCGCGGTATGCGCCGAGCTGCACCGGCCCCTTACTCCGAGCCGTGAGCGACCTCGCGGAACGAGCAGGGGCGACGATTCACACGCATGCGGCCGAGACCGTCCTCGAGCTGGACACGGTGAAGCGCGAGACGGGCCACGACGAGATCGCGTATCTCGATTCCGTGGGCATCTCGGGGCCGCGCACCGCGCTGGCGCATTGCGTCTGGCTCGACAAGGACGGCATCGCGCGACTGGCGCGCCAGGCCACGAATGTCGTCCACTGTCCCAGCTCGAATCTGAAGCTCGGCAGCGGCATTGCGCCGATTCCGGAGATGCTCGCGGCGGGTTGCCGGGTCGGCATCGGCGCCGACGGCGCGCCGTGCAACAACCGGCTCGACGCGTTTGCCGAGATGCGGCTCGCCGCGCTGCTCCAGAAGCCGCGGCTCGGCCCAGACGCGCTGCCCGCTCCGCAGGTCCTGGAGCTGGCGACACTGGGCGGCGCGCGCGCGCTGGGGTTGGAATCGGAGATCGGGTCGATCGAAGTGGGAAAGTGCGCGGATCTGATCGTCCTCGATCTCGCAGGCCCGCATACGCAGCCGGAAGAAGCCGATCTCATCTCGCGCATCGTCTACAGCGCGCGCGCCGCCGACGTGCGGCACGTGGTGGTGGACGGACGAATCGTCGTTCGCGATGGTGAGTTGAAGACGGCGGATGTCGCGAAGATTCGCCGCACGGCCAACGCCGAGGCGCGCCGCCTGCGGCGCGCCGTGGGCTTCTAGGCGCGGAAGCGCTGAATGGTCTCCGACAGCGTGGCCGCGGCGTCGGAGAGGTGCTGCGAAGTCGTCGTCAGCTCGCCGAGCGATGCGATCTGCTGGGCGGTGGCGGCGGAGGTCTGCCGGGCGCCGTGCGCCGCGCCGTCGGCGATGGCCGCGACCTCTTCCATCCGGCGCAGCACCTCCCGCATCCGCTTGGTTTGATTCTCGGTCTCCGCGGCGAACGTCGTCGCGAATTGGACCGTCGTATTCAGATCGGCGAAGATTGCGTCGAGCGCCCCGTGCACCGTCGTGGCGACGCTGCCGACGCCTTGCGCCGCTGCGCGTCCCTGGCGCATCGCTTCCACCACGCGGCTGATCTGGTCCTGCGTCGCCCGCACGCGCGTGCGGACTTGCTCGGCGGCCCGCCCGCTCTGCTCGGCGAGTTTGCGAACCTCCCCCGCCACGACGCGGAACCCGAGGCCATGCTGTCCCGCCCGCGCCGCCTCGATCGCGGCGTTGAGGGCCAGCAGGTCGGTTTGGCTCGCGATGCGCGTGATGCCGTCCACGAGCTTGCCGATCTCGCGAGACTCGCTGTCGAGCACGCCCGCCACCTCCGACGCGTGATCCATGTGCACGATGAGGTTCATGAGCAGCGAGCTCGCCTTGGCGACTTCCTCCCCGCGGCGGTGGGCCTGAAGCGCGATCTCGGTGATCTGCCGCTCGGCCTCTTGGGCGCGCGCGTGCAACTTTGTCGCCAGCCCGGACGCGGCCTCAGAATCCTGACGGCCGTAGCCGATGAGCTGGCGCTGGCGCTCGGTGCCCTCGGACAGCTGGTCGGTGGTGCTCGAAATGGACTGCGACGCGGTCTGCAGCTCGCGGGCGGCCGCGGCGAGCTCACCCGCCATCTTCGCGAGTCCGTGGCCCTGCCGGCCGATCTCACGAATGATGTCGGCGATCGCCGCGGTCGTGCGATTTACGCTGAGACCGAGATAACCGAGCTCGTCGGTGGTGACGTCCGCGGCGCTGCTGTCCATCTGCCGGGTCAGGTCGCCACGCTCGATCTCGCCGAGCACGCCACGCGCGCCGCGCAGGCGATCCATGATTTGCCCCAGCAGGGGCACGAGCGCCACGCAGACAAACACGAGGATCAGGCCTTCCGGTATGTACAGCGTCCACGGCCACCCGTGACCGGCGACCTGGGCGACTGCCGTGACCAGCGTAAACGCGACGAGGTTGATGATCAGGGCGCCCCACGCCTCGCGGCGCTCGAGGTACAAGGCCGCCTGGAGCGGGGCGAGCAGATACGCGCCGTAGAGGACGTGGCCGTTCGGTCCCATCGCGTAGAGCACTGCCGAGATCAGCAAGCAGCCGACGACGAGGTTGGCCTGGGCGTACCACGGCTGAAACGCGGAGCCCTGCACCAGGCGGCGCACGCCGGCGTTGGCCCCCGCAAAGCTCGCCGCGAACGCGACAATGAACCACCAGGAAATGGCAGTGATCCCAGCGAGCTTGACGGCAACCAGGAGCGCGCTGCCGAATCCCACGAAACCCCAGCGGGCGCGGGTGTTCGCGAGCACGTACTGGCGCTGCTTGGCGAGGCGCTCCTCGAGGAGTTGATGCTCGAGAGTGATCACATCCGAAAGAGATAGCTGGCTTTGAGGAAGAAGCCATCCCCGGTGCGTGACAAGTGCCGGAAGCTGAACGGATCCTGCTCGGTGAGCGAGCTGCCGTAGCCAAGAAACAGCACGGTGCCCGGCGTCGGCCTGTAGGAGAACAGAAAGTCGTTCCGGAATTCGGGCTCCGTCGGCTGTTCGCCGCTGACGATGAGCGAGTCGCCCGTGCGGGGGTCGCGCAGCGCATCCTGTCGCTGCGCGGTGTACTGGCCGACATACCGAAAGAAGATGTCGCGATTCAGCTGATACTCGATCTTGAGGCGCGGAATGTCGGCGGTCGAGAACCAGCTGCCGTCCCGGGCGCGCGTGATACGTTGATGCGGCCACTGCGCCTCGAAGCGAAGCGTGGAGGTGGGCTTCCACTCAAGGTTGGTAAACACATTGAGCGCGCGTCCCTCGGCCGCTTCGGCGAAGATCGGACCCGAAACGTATCCGACGCTGAAATCGGCCTTCCAGGCGCGGTTCGGTGTGCTGATGGCACCCAGGCCGCCCCACATGTTGTAGAGGCCGTGCGGGACAACAAAAGGCACAGGCGTGCCGGCCGAGTCTACTTGATAGCCGCTGTAGTCGGCAGAATCGAAGCGCTGATGGAGATTTTGCCACACCGCCGACACAAACCATCCGCCGCGCAGGGTGAATTGGAACTGCTGCTGAATCGAGCCTTCCAGCGTGCTGCGGAATTTGAGGAAATCGTCATAGCGCCACGTGGGCTGAATGAGGAGATACGTCGTGGCGTTTTCCAGCGCCGCGCCGGGCTTCCCGTACCGCGTATACCGATTGAAGAGCCGACCGTTGACGACGTTGACGCGATTGACGAAGCCGCTGAGCGCGGCAAAGTCAGGGCTGATGCCGACGAGCTCTGCGTGGTTGCCGTACGAATACCCGGTCAGGTCGTAGAGCGTGACGTCCCACAGCTGCCCTGCACGCACGTTCGCGCCCGCCCCGTCCTTGGTCCAGGATCCCGCGAACTGC
Organism: Gemmatimonadales bacterium; assembly: GCA_036002655.1. Lineage (GTDB taxonomy): Bacteria > Gemmatimonadota > Gemmatimonadetes > Gemmatimonadales > GWC2-71-9 > 20CM-2-65-7. The sequence continues at coordinate 48,447 of DASYTD010000014.1, read as the reverse complement.
GCAGAGGAAAACCAGATCTTCTTCCAGATGACGCGCGCGTCCGCCCCGAGCACGCGGTTCCAATCGCTACCGGCAACCCGGTCGGTGTAGGCCAGCCCCAGGGTCGACGAGGCGCCCAGGTCGCGACGCAAACGCAGCAGGTTGAATACCGGATGTGGGGCGCCAGCCGTCTCCTGGTCATCGACCGCACCGATATAGGCGATCCCGGTGCCACCCACTTTGCCCGTGAGCTTGGCTCCGCCAAGCGGGGCGTGGATTTGCCGCGTGTAGATCAACGCATTGGGCGTATCGAATTGCTCGAGGCCTTCCAGGAAGAACGGCCGCTTTTCGGGAAAGAACAGGGCGAAGCGCTGGTTGACGGTAACCTGCCCGACGTCGGCCTCGACCTGGGAGAAGTCGGGGTTCACCGTCGCGGTCAGGCTCAGGTTCTGCGTGACGCCCCAGCGCAGATTCACGCCCAGCTGCGGATCGACCTGGCCATAGCGATACGCCGGCCCCGCCGGTGCGCCGTCCACGTGAGACGTGAATTCGGGGTTCACGTCCATCACCAATCCGCGGCGCAGGCCGCTGAGATTCCTGAGCATCCCGGACTGAATCAGAAAACTCGCGCTGGCGCGCACGACGGGGGTCCACGTGTCTTCGTAGCCGGTATGCTGCGTGACGCGGACGACTTGAATGCCCCAGTCCTGCGTCGCACCGCTCTGGTACCGAAGACTCTTGAACGGGATCCGGACTTCCACTTCAAAACCCCACGGCGTCACTCGGCCGTGAGACTCGTAGACATAATCGGGATTCAGATCGACGATGCCGTCGAATCGGCCCCCGGCATTCTGGCCGCCGGCCGCCCCCGCGATTCCTTCACTCCGCACGCCGTCCTGTTGCACCCCCAACGGATTGACCTCGAACAGGAGCGCGCGGCGCCGGTCGTTGAAGGTGTCGAGCAGGATCTGGACGTTGTCGTCGGCGCCGATGTTATCGCGATCGGCGAGCGTCGCCCGGACGACGTTCCCGTGCGTCTCGAACCCGCGAATGCCGAAGTAGATCGCGTCGGGCGCGTAGAAGACGAGCACTTCGGTCGAATCGTCCGCCGGCCGGCTGTCGACGGGACGATACTGCGTGAAGCCTTTGAGCAGCGCGGCTTGGCGCCACACGGCGTCGTCGAGCGCGCCGTCGAGCGTGACCGATGCTCCCTCGATGCGTGGTGCGCGGACTTCGATTTGACGGAGACGGCCGTCGTAGACGGGCTGGGGGTCGCCGGCGGACTGCATGAGGAGGAGAAGGACGGCGAGCATGGCGGGAAAATACTTCGGGAAACGAGAAACGGGAAACGGGAGACGTTATCGATTCGTCACCACGTTTCCCGTATCCCGTTGCACGTTTCCCGGCAAACCGACACTTCGTCGGCGGACTGCGACTATTCGTATCGCAGCGCTACAATGGGATCGAGGGACGCCGCCCGCCGCGCCGGCCAAATGCCGAAGAACAGGCCGACGATCGCGCTGAACACAAACGCGACCAGAATCGCGAAGACATTGATGGACGTGTTCCAGTGCGCGAGCTTCGACAGCGCCACCGCGCCAAGGGCGCCGAACAGAATCCCAATGATGCCGCCAACGAGGCACAGCACCAACGCCTCGACCAGAAATTGGAACAGGATGTTGAAGCGCGTGGCGCCGAGCGCTTTGCGCACGCCGATCTCGCGGGTCCGCTCCGTCACCGAGACGAGCATGATATTCATGATGCCGATGCCGCCCACGAGCAGACTCACCGCGGCGATGCCGGCGAGCAGATAGGTGAACGTCTCGGTCGTCTGTTGGAATGTCGCGAGAATGTCCGATTGGTTGCGAATCTGAAAATCGTTGTCCGCGCCCGGCCGGATCTTGTGCTCGCGCCGCAGCACGCGCTCGATCTCGATCATCGTGAGCGTCATCTGCGACACGCTCGCTGCGTCCACGGTGATGGAGCGCAAACGGTCGGTACCCATGACGCGGTAGCGCGCGGTCTGGAGCGGAATGAGGATCTGCTCGTCGGGATTGCCGAATCCGCCCGCGGAGCCCTTTGCTGACAGCACGCCGATGATCTCGAAGGGGATCCCGCGGATCTGGATCTCCTGTCCGATCATCGCCGCGCCGTTGGCGTTGAACATCTCGGGAATCGCCGAGCCGAGCACCGCGTAGCGGCGCCGCCCTTCATCTTCTCCCGCCGTAAACATGCGGCCGGCCGTGAGCGTGTAGTTCTTCACCGCGGCGTAGTTCGGCGTCGTTCCGACGATGTTCACATTGGAATTCTGGCCGGCGCGCTTGACCTGAAAGTTGCGCGTCAGCTCCGGCACCACGGCCTTCGTGTAGCGCGCATCGCTCGCGAGCGCCTGGTAGTCGTCCACCGTGAGGCTCACCCGCTGGTCGAACCCGATGGCGATGCCGCCGCGGAATGACTGGCCGGGATAGAGCGAGAGCAGCGTCGGGCCAAGCGCCTGGATGCGCGCCTGCACCGCCTTCTGCGCGCCGCTTCCCAGCGCGACCATCGTGATGACGGCGCCAACGCCGATGATGATGCCCAGCATCGTCAGAAACGACCGCAGCTTGTTGGCGCGGATCGCTTGGAGCGCGACCTGGAAGATCTCGCCGAGCAGCATGCTATGGCCTCGTCTGGGTCTGCGGCCGCTGCTGCGTGGTCGTCGGCTGTTGCTGCAAGCCGGGCAGACCACCTCCGGTGACCGCACGCATGCGCTGCTGCATGTCGCGCTGCGAGTTGAGTAACGACGCGCTCGGCAGCACAAGGACGGTGTCCTGCTCCGTCAGGCCGCTCACGACCTCGATGTAATCGAGATCCGAGAGCCCGGTACGGATTTGGAGGGGCGTGGGCTTCCCTTTCTTCAAGGCGAAGACGATGTAGGTCGACACGTCAACGTTACGCCGCATGCCCGTGCCGCCCGCACCGCCCATGCCTCCGGAAGCGCGCATCGCCGTAAACAACGCACGCCCGGCAGCCTGCTCTTCAGCCGTTGGGGTTTCGTTCCGCATCCGCTTTTGCATCGCACTTTGTGCGAGTCTCACTTGAGCGGCCGTAAAACCGGGAGGAGCGGGCATGGTCCGCCCATCGGGCAGGGCGATCATCAGGGTGGTCGACGATCCAGCCGAGTCGCGACGAGCCTGGGTCCCTCCCAGCGACGCGCTGTCCCGATTCACGGGCGCCGGTTGCCGTGCCGCCGCGAGCTCCTGCTGCACCTGGTTGGGGTCGAGGCCCAGCACCTGGGCCGCGGAGGCGACGTCCCGCTGCGTGCGCAACGCCGCGTTGGGCACGGCGATGACGTTGTCACGCCGGCCGACGTGGATCTCGACCTCGGTGTTCATCCCCGGCTTGAGCAAGTGGCCCGGATTCGCGATGCGCACGAGCACGGGAAACATCGTCACGTTCTGCTGCACCGTCGCCTGTGGCTCGATTTTCAGCACCGCGCCTTCGAACGGCCGGTTGGGATAGGCGTCCACGGTAATCGTGGCCAGCAGGCCGGGCTGCACCTTGCCGATGTCCGTTTCATCCACGAGGGTGCGAACCTGCACTGTGTCGAGGTTCGCCATGCGAAACAGTACTGTGCCGCCGCCGACGTCCGTCGTCGGCGAGGAGATCACGGTACCGAGCTCGACGTTCTTGGCGATGATCGTCCCGGCGAGCGGCGCCCGCAGCTTCGTATCGGTCATGCGGTCGCGCGCATTCTCGAGATCCGACTGGGCGCGAATGACCGCCGCATAGGCGTTGGCATGGTCCAGCTTGGCGCCGTCGTACTCGGTCTGCGTGATCGCCTGCGCCTTGAAGAGCGTATCGGAGCGGGCGAGCTGCGCCTTGGCGTTGGCGAGCTGCGCCTGCGCCACCGCCAGATTCGCCTGCGCCTGCGCGAGATTGTTGCGCGGGATGCGCGGGTCGATCGAGGCGAGCAGCTGGTCGGCCTTCACGTCGTCGCCCGTCTGCACGTTCATCCCGATGATCTCGCCGGAGGCCTTGGACTTCACGTCCACGGTGAGCACCGGTTCGATGGCGCCCGAGGCGGACGCCGACACCACGATGGTGCGGCGTTCGACGGGAACCGCTTCGTACATCGGCGTCGCCTGCTCTTTGCCGCAGGCGACCAGCCCGGCGAGCAACACCCCGGCGGCCCTGCTGTATGTGTTCACGGCTGCGCTTCCGTCCTCTCATCACGCGCGACTTTGCCGTCGAGCAGATGAATCTGGCGGCGCGCGTGCGCCGCGATATCGTGTTCGTGCGTTACCAGCACGATGGTCTGGCCCGAGTCGTGGAGCTCCTGAAACAGCGCCATGATCTCGTTGCCCGTCGCCGAATCGAGGTTTCCCGTCGGCTCGTCGGCAAGCAGGATGCTCGGCTGGTTCACCAGCGCGCGCGCGATGGCGACACGCTGGCGCTGACCGCCGGACAGCTCGTTGGGCCGGTGGTCCTTGCGGTCTCCCAGGCCAACCTGGTCGAGCGACCTGGCGGCGCGCTCCCGGCGCTCCTTGGCGGACATGCCGGCGTAGATCAGCGGCAGCTCGACGTTGTGCAGCGCGTCGGCGCGGGGCAGCAGGTTGAACGTCTGGAAGACGAACCCGATCTCCTTGTTGCGGATTCGCGCCAGCTCATCGTCGCTCAGATCGCTCACCTTCTGGCCGTTGAGCCAGTATTCGCCGCTCGTCGGCGTGTCGAGGCAGCCGATCAAGTTCATGAGCGTGGACTTGCCGGAACCCGACGGTCCCATGCACGCGACGAACTCGTTCTTCTTGATTTGGATGTCCACGCCGCGCAGCGCGTGCACGACTTCGGCACCCATCTGGTACTCGCGCGTCAGATGGTGCGTGAGAATCACGGTGTCGGGCGTCGGCGTGTCGCCCGTCCGGAACATCATGGCTTGCGCGGTGGTCATAGCGTCCGTCCCACGACCGCTTCGACCTGCGCGCGGGCGACGAGGTAATCGAGCCGCGCCTGGACCAGGTTCTGCTCCGCAGTCGTCAATGCAGTCTGTGACGTCAGGAGGTCGAGGATGGTCGCGGCTCCGACGCGATAGCGCTCGTTCTGCACCCGCAGATCCTCCGTTGCGGCGGCGACATTGTCCATCGCGATGTCGATTTGCTCATACGATGTTGCCATCGCCGCAAGCTGCTGCGTGAGTTGCGCGGTAATACTGCGGCGCGTGTCCGCCGCCGTTGCGGCGGCGTTATCAAATCGCACCGCTGCGGCCGATTGATTGTTCTCTCGAGTGAATCCGTTGAACAGCATCCACCGCAGACCGAAACTCCAGGTGTAGTTCTCCGCAAAGCCGTCAAAGCTGGGGAAGCTTGGCCATTGCGTTCCCTGGCGGTTGTCGCTGTAGGTGAGCGTCACGGTGGGCAGATACTGCGACCGCGTGGACCGGAGATCCGCTCGGGCGGCGCGTGCCTGAGCCTCCGCACGCTCTACTTGCGGCGCCCGTTCGATGGCGCGCACCCGTAATGCCGCCGTATCGGGCAGGGGCGGCAGCGCGCTATCGGGCGTGGCGCGGACGGGGACATCGACCCCGACCTGCCGGCCCAGGCTGGCCTGCGCGGTCGCAAGATTCGCCCGCGCGCGCAGCAGGGCAATGCGCGCATTGCCATACTCGACTGTTGACCGCAAAGAATCCGACCGGGTTGCCGATCCGGCGTGCAGCTTCTCCACCGATATCTGCAGTTGTTGCGCTGCGCGCCGCACTTGTGCCTCCGCCACCGTGACGAGTGCCTCGTTGGCGATCGCCGTATAGAACGCTTGCTTCGTCGCGAGGATCACGGTGAAGCGCTGATTGACGACGCCCGCTTCCGCGGCCTCGAGGCTCGCACCGCGTTGTTTGAGCGTATTGAAACGCCGCAGTCCGTCGAACAGCTCCAGTGAGGCGCTCAGGCCCGGTGTGTGAACATACACGGGCTGAACGGGTTGCCCGGTGCTCGGATCGATCCGTTGCTGATCGCTGTCCCAACGGCGTGCGGCGTTGTAGGTCGCCGTCACTGTAGGAAGAAATGCGCCCCATGCCGTCAATCGATCGGCGCCCGCGGTGCGCTGCTCCCCGCGCGCCTGCACCATCGCCGGTTGGACCTGAAGCGCGCGTTGAACGGCTTCGTTGAGCGTCACCTCGATCTGCTGCGCCGCCACGGGCGTCGCGATCACCATTGCGAGAAACGCCGTAACCCAGCGCATCAGTGCTGTCCTCCGGCCTTTCCTTTAGTGGAGTCGTCCCGCTCCCTACGATGATGCTCAGCCTTGTCGATCAGTTGCTGATGGCGTACCCGCTGCTCAGGTGTGAGCTGCCCATCGATCTCGGCGCGCATGCGCGTTTTGATGGAATCGAATCGCGGCCGGACTTGCGCCCAGAGGGCGTCGGTCTCGGGGCGATGGCGCGCGATGATGGCGCGCACGGAATCCCGCTGCGCGGAGCTCAGGTCCAGCTCACGGCTGAGGTACGCAACGAGCGCGTCGGGACCGCGCCGACGGGTCCCCCCCCGCTCGTCGCGTTCCGTGACTTCGCGACTGCCCCACCCGGCGAGACCGCCGGCGAGGAACACGGCGGCAAGCAGGCTGACGGCAGCGAGTTTCGATCTATTCAGCATGGCGTCTCTTCTCCTTGACTATTGTGGCTCGACGAGCGACGTAAACACGACGCTCGCATCGGGCGGATCCTGAGCGGTGACGAGGGCCGCGAGCCCCGGTCCTTCGGCAGGCGCCATGGCCGCGTCAATCGAGGCAGGCGCGGGAGCCGGTGTCAGTACCGACCGGCCGAACAGCAATCCGACGATCAGCGCCGCGACCGCAGCCGCGATGCCCGGACGGAACCACGACGCCAGAACGTCCAGCGTCGGGATCGTCGCGCGGTCCAGCGCGCCGTCGTATTGCGCCATGACGCGGGCGACGAACGCCGACTGATCGTCCTTGGCCTCGAGCGCGGCCCGCAACGCGGCGCCCAGCTCGGGATCGGGACGGTGATCGAACGGTTGCGACTCTTTCATCTCACCTGCTCCTTCCAGTCTGCCAGCAGCGTACGCAGACGGCGGCGTGCGTGAAACACTTCGGATCGCACAGTTCCTTCGGGGATCCCCAGGATGCCCGCGATCTCGGCATGCGAATACCCCTCGACATCGAACAACACCACTGCGGTCCGGCGCCGCTCGGGCAGCTCAGCCAAGGCGGCGCGTAACCGCTCGCCCAGCTCACTGCGGATCGCTGCCGCATCGGGCCGCGGGCCCCCTCCGACCAGCGACGCGTCGAGCGGCTGGGCACGCCGCACATTGCGGCGCCGGCGCCGGTCCGTTGCCGCGTTCGCGACGATGCGCATCAGCCAGGGACCGAACGGCCGCCGCGCATCGTATTGGCCGAGCTTCACCAGCGCGGAGAGGAAACCGTCTTGAGCGGCGTCATCGGCGTCATCGGGGTCGCCGAGCACCGCGCGTGCTACGCGCCGTGCCTGAGCCGCATGGCGCTCGACCAGAACGCCGAACGCCGCCCGGTCCCCGGACAGGGTCCTGGCGACAAGCCCCGCATCTTCAGCCCTCTCGGCACCGCTTCCCATACGCGCGGACCCTGCGGGAGGTTGGGAAGGGGCAGGGGGACGAGAGGCCGGGGGCGGAGGGTCAGCGGGCATCGCTCTCACGGCGGCGCTTGCGCCGTGCAAGCGCAAAACCCGCGAGCCAGGCGGACGTCGCGAGCGCCCCGACCGCCAGTACCGCGCTCGCGACCAGCGGAAAGAGGATGAGTGACACGCCCACGACGAGGAAGAGGGCCGCCGCGGTACCCGCCAGCATGCGGCGCGCTCCTCCGGCGGCCTGCATCAGCGCCACCGCGGCCACCGCCTGCCGTTCGCGCAGCGACCGCTTGTGCTGTGGAACCGGGGGAGGGGCTTGCGTGGCGACCAGCGCATGGGATGGCAGCACCGCAGCGGTGTCCACCAGTTTCGGCGGCAGCGGCAAACGGCGCCGGGCCATCAGCACGATCTCGCGGCTCTGCACCATATCGTGCAGGAACTGGGTCGCGAGTGTCGCGGTCAGGCCGTCCTGTTCGGCTACGAGGTCGAGCTCGTAATTGCCGAGCAGGCTGGAGACGTTGAGATTGCTCGAGCCCACGCGCGCCCATTCGTGGTCGGCGACGAGCGTTTTGGCGTGCAGCATGGGCCCGCGATACTCGAAGATGCGGGCACCGGCATTGAGCAGCTCGCGATAGCCACTGCGCGTGAAGATGCGGACGATGGGAATGTCGGTGGTGCCGGGCAGCAGCAGGCGCACGTCTACGCCGCTGCGGGCGGCGTCTACGAAGCTGGCGTACAGCGGCGGCGGCGCGACGAGGTAGGCGTCGGTGATCCAGAGCCGTTCGGTGACGGCTGCGGCGAGCAGCTGGACCGTGCGATAAATGCGTGACTGCCCCGGTAATCCTTCCACCACTCGTACGGCTGAGGGCCCGCATTCCTCGGGCGCAGGAGCCATTTCGTCTTCGGGCAGCGGTTTTCCGGCGCGCGCCCACATTCGACCAAACGCCGTTTCGAGCGCGGCCACGGCCGGCCCGCAGACCCCAACCATCGTATCGCGCCAGCACGCCAGCCCGTCCGTCGCGTCGCCGGCCCACTCGTCGCCGATGCAGAGCCCGCCCGTCATGGCGCGTTCGCCGTCCACGACGAGCAGTTTGCGATGATCGCGGCTGAACGCCTCGATCGGTCCACTGGTCCAGATCGGACGGAACGGACGGACGTCCACGCCGTAGCTGCGGAGCTCGCGCCAGTAGGCGCTGCTCGTACTGCGGCAGCCGAAGGCGTCGTACAAGACACGCACGCGCACGCCGGCGCGCGCCCGCACCGCCAAAGCCGTGGCAAAGCGGCTGCCGGTTTGGTCGTCGTGAATGATGTAGTTCTCGAAGTGAATGGTGCGCTGGGCGCCTCCGATCATCTCGAGCATCGCCTGAAGCGCATCGCTGCTGATCGCGATGTGGCGGACGATGTTGCCGGGGATGGGCCGCGCGCCCGTCGCCCTATCCAACGCCCGCGAAAACGGATTCACCCTCCGAGGCCCAGCGACGGCTCTACGGGCCGGAGCGCCTGAATGCAGAACGCGATGTGGTCTTCGAGCGGGACCCCAAGCTCCTCGGCGCTCTGGCGCACCTCATCGCGGTTTACCCCGCGCGCGAATGCCTTGTCCTTCAGCTTCTTCTTGACGGACGAGACCTCGAGATCGGCAAAGCTCTTGGAGGGCCGGACGAGGGCGCACGCCACGAGAAAGCCGCAGAGCTCGTCCACGGCGAACAGCGTCTTGGCCATCTGGGTGTCGCGCGGCACGCCGGAATAGGTCGCGTGTCCCTGTACGGCGCGGAGCAGCGCTTCGGAGACACCCTTGGAACGCAGCAACGCGACGCCCCACGCCGGGTGCCCTTCCGTCGGCGAGTGCTCCTGGTTGGGGAATCTTTCGTAGTCGAAGTCGTGCAAGAGGCCGACGAGTCCCCATGCTTCCGGCTCTTCGCCGTACTTGGTGGCGTACGCTCGCATGGCCGCTTCGACGGCGAGCATATGCTGGCGCAGCGATGGGGACTGCGTGTGCTCCTGCATCAATGCGAGGGCTTCGTTCCGATTCATGACAACTCGACTCCCCACCTTTCCGCCCACAGCGCCAACATGAGTTGCGGCCAGAGCCTGCGCGCATGATTGCGCCGGCCCGTGCGGTGCTCCGCCAGCAGCGGCGTATCGAGGAGGCGATCCGCCAATGGAGCGAGACCGGTATTGAGCCAGCGGGCCACCGGTACTGAAAGGCCGCGCTTCTGTCGATGTATCACCGCGTCAGGCACGAGCCCGCGCGCCGCTTCCTTTAATATCGCCTTGGTGGTCAGGCCACGCACCTTGAAACGCGAGGGACCAGGCAGCACCAGCTCCATCACCTCTCGATCCAGAAACGGCGCGCGGGCTTCCACGGAAGCGAGCATCGTGGCGCGATCGACCTTCACGAGGAGATCGTCGGGTAGGTAGGTCAGGAAATCCAGCCACATCACGCGATTCAGCGGATCGTCGTGCGGGAACCGGTCCAGCTTGCAGGCCAGCTCCGCGATCACGCCCTCGTCGATCGCCACCGCACCCAGCCAGGTGAGATGTCGCTCCAGCCACGGACGCTCGGCCGCCGCGAGGAACTGCTTGAGCATGTATTCCAGCGTCATCTTGCCGGTGGAGGAAGGCCAGCGATCCGCGGCCCAGCGCACGACGTGGCGGAGCGGTCCGGGAACTCGCTGCCAGCGCTCCGCAAATTGGTGTCCGAGATACGTGGGATAGCCGCCGAACAGCTCATCGGCGCCTTCGCCGGAGAGAATGACCTTTACATTCTCGCGGGCCGCTTCCGCGAGCAGCCACGTCGGAAGAACGGCCGGATCTCCGAGCGGCTCGGCGAGCGAGCGCGACACGACCTCGAGCGCCCGGCCGAGCGATTCGTCATCGGCGGTCACCACGTGATGGACGCTGGCGATCTCGTGCGTCACCGCCTCCGCGTACTCACTCTCGTCGTAACCGGGCTCCGTGAACCGCACCGCGTAGGTATGAATCTTCTCTCCCGGCATCCCGCGCGCCGCCGCGGCGACGAGGAGCGACGAATCGAGGCCGCCGCTCGTGAAGATGCCGAGCGGCACGTCCGACATCAGCTCGCGCTTGACGGCGCGCAGCAATGTGTCGCGCAGCTCGGCGGTGTTCTCGAGCGACAAGGTGGACGGGCGGCTGGCTGCGTCCGCCGCGCTCCAGTACGATCGAATCTGAGTGCGTCCCTTTTCGGCAATCAGGAGAGAAGCGGGCGGGAGCTTGTGAATGCCCTCGAACATCGTGTAGGGCGCGGGCACATAACCGAGGGCGCGATAGAGTGACCGCGCCTTTCGGTTGACACGCCTCGGCTGATCCGGGAACTCGAGCAAGGCCTGAATCTCGGAAGCAAACCGCAGCTCGCCTGATGCTTCCGTCCAGAACAGCGGCTTCTCGCCCGCGCGGTCGCGCGCGAGCATCAGCCGGCTACGCTCCTCGTCCCAGATGGCGAGGCCGAACATTCCTTCGAGCCGCGCGATGGCGTCGGGACCAAACCGCTCGTAGAAGGGAACGATCGTCTCGATGTCGCCCTGCGAACGAAAGGGGTAGCGCCAGGCCCCTCCGGACGCTTCACGACGCAGCGCAGGGGCGTTGTAGATCTCGCCGTTGCACACCATCCAGATCTTGCCGTCGGGACTCTGGAAGGGCTGATCGCCGGTGGTGAGGTCCATGATCGCGAGCCGCCGCGCGCCGATGCGAACGCGCTCGTGACCGACAATGCACTCGCCGTCGGGGCCACGATGACGCAACGCCGCGGCCATCGCGGCGATCGACGCCGGATGGCGCAGTGCTGCGCCCTCGCGCGCTACCGCGCCGAAGATGCCGCACATGGTCCATAGGCCGCGTACCGGCCTTCGACGGCGAGCAGCGGTAACACCGTGTCGAGCTGAGCGCGAATGCGGGCGTCGTTGGCGCGCGTGACGAAGACCGCGGGCGTCCGGCAATCGGCGAGCCGCTCGCGCCAATAATCGGGAGGTTTGAGCGGCGAGTTCGGAACGGCGCGGAGCTGCTCGTGGTACTCGGCGATGAACGTGCTCGTCAGCTCGCGCCCGGTCGCGGTGGCGACGAGGATCGGGTGCCGTAAGTAGAATGGCAGCGATGTCGGGAATGCGGAGACGCCCACCACCTCAGGATCTGCGGATGCCGAGTTGTGAATGACGCGCGCGAGGGTCGCGGTGGAGCGGTCCTCCCCGACCGCCGCGAGCAAGCCGCTCGACACGATCGGCATCGCCATGACGACCAGCGCATAGCCCATGACGCCAAGAGCAGGACGAGGATGTTCGGGACGTCCTCCATACCACACGAGTGCCGCGGAAATGAGCAAGGCAATTCCCAAGGCGAGAGCGGTCGGCGGGATCGCGGCTCGCTCCGCGGGGGTGAGGCTGATCGGCGCGGGCAGCCAGAGCGTCAACGATGCGAGCGCCAGGCCGAGCGTGGCCGCGATGCCCAAGTATGCGCGTCGCGCGAGACCACTGCCCCCGCCCAGCTCGCTCGCCTGGCGCGTGAGCAGTCGCGCGGCGGCGAGGGCGAAGGGCGGCATCAGCGGCAGCATGTACTGCGGCAGTTTCGACTGATTGAGGGTGAAGAACAGCAGCGGACCCAGCACCCAGCACGTGAGCAGGATCGCTTCCTGCGCGTTCGCATTCACCCGCCGCGCGAGCCACACCCAGCGCCAATTCTTCCACCGTCCCAGTGCCGGCACGATCCACGGAAAGGCTGCCACCGGAAGGATGGGGAAGTAGTACCAAAAGGGCGCCGTACGGTGGAATCGCGTTGTCGTGAAGCGCTCGAATGTCTCGCGCACGAAGACGTAGTGCGGGAACTCGGGGACGCGAAGCGAGACCGCGAGAAACCAGGGCAGCGTGATGAGCGCGAATACGCCGAGGCCGGCGAGCGGGAACAACCGCCGCACCGGACGGCCTGTCAGGAGCGCGTATGGAATCAGCGCGATCAGCGGCACCAGAATCGCGACGGGACCCTTCGTGATGGCACCGAGCCCGATCGCGGCCCACGCGAGGATCGGCCGCTCGTCCCAGAACGCGAGAATGGCTACGGTCGTGCAGAACGTCAGCGCGCTGTCGAAGATGGTGGTCCGTGCGTAGGCGAGCACGAGCGGCGTCGTCGCGAGCGCCACCGCGGCGAGCCAACCTGCATCCGTCCCCCAGCGCCGCTTCCCGAACCAGATGACGACAATCAGCGTGGCGAGTGTGAAGCAGAAGGCCGGCAATCGCGCCGCGGTCTCGGTCGGTCCCAACACCTCCATGACGGCGGCGGCGGCGGCGAAGTAAACGATGGGCTTGTCGAGGTACGGCAGTCCATCGAGGTGAGGCAGCAGGTAGTCGTTCGTTTCCGCCATCTCGCGGGCGACTTCGGCGTTGCGCCCTTCATCGGGATCGAACAGCGGATACCCGCCGAGATCAAAGCCGAGCGCCAGCACCGCCGCGAGCAGCAGCACCGGCAGCCGGACGTACGCACCGAGCGGGAGTGTGCTAGGAACCGGGCGCCTTCGGTGACGAAGGAGCTGGGGGGGTAGGCGCGGGCATCGGCGGCATTTGGGAGACGGTGATCGGGACCGTGGCTTTCTTCTCGCCGTCCACCGTTATCTCGAAACGATACTGGCCGGCATGCGGGAACGGCACGTCAAACACGAGCACCGCTGCCGCTTCGATCTCGGTGACGCCCGCGGGCGGCTCGGCGAAATTCACTGTGCCCGAGCCGCCCAGCAGCTCCGCATCGTCTTCGTCCATGAGCTTGATCTGCACCTGATGCTCGCCGACTTCGGTGCGTTTGCCTTTCAGGCGGAGCACCAGGTGCAGGCGCGGATGCATCGCCGGGAATTGCGGTACCCAGATGTGCTGGAAGATGCCGAGCACCGACATCTTGCCCGACTGGTCCACCAGCGCATAGTCGGCGACGACCGCGAAGTCGAGATGCACTTATTTCTTCGACACCGGCACGGAGTAGCGCGCCTTGTCCCAGGTGAATGTGATCGTCGTGGGGTTCGCTGCCGGCTCGAAGCCGATGACGAACTGCTCGACGGGAGCGGCGAGCGTTTCGACTCTTGCGTCCACTCGCGCGAGATCTTGCTCCTGGTCGTACTGCGTGCCCCACTGACCTGACTGCTTGTTGATGATGAGCTTCCACCCGCTGGGCGATGGCAGTGTCCAGAGCGTGTACTTGCCGGCGGGTACGGTGGCGCCGCCGATGACGAGAGCGACGGGTGTGCTGAGCTGCGTGGCGGCATTGGCGCCGGTGCGCCACACCTTGTTCCACGGTTCGAGCGCGCCGAAGATGTCACGGCCACGGCGAGACGGGCGGCTGTAGTCGATCCAGACCGCGGCCCCGCCGATCGTGCCGCGCGCGGTGTCGCGCGGGGAGAGCTGGCCCAACGGCCGGTTCGCGAACATCGGGCCCGCCTGCGCCATTGGGACCGAGGCGACTCGCTGGACCTCCACTTGGAGCGTGCTGCCTGTGCCGGTGAGCCAGGTGATGTGTCCCTGCCGGTCGAGCGTGAACGTGAACGGACCGACGCCCGCGAGCTGACCCTCGTCGAACATGAACACCAGCGTGTCGCCACCGCGTTTACGGAAGTAACCGCCGCTGGTCTGGTTGGCCGACGCGAGGGCGGTGAACCGGACGCTGTCCTTCCCCGTATTGCGCGCGTACCGCCCGATCTGCTCCATCAATCCATACACGTAGAATTGGAACGGCCAAGTGCCGCGCGGGACCGCGAGCTTCTGCGTCGAGGTGCTGTCGCCCCGCGGCGACACCATTACCGCCGAGTCGCCGCTGAAGTCCACCGACGCCTTCGTCTCCATCGGTCCGGGACCGCCGCCGATGTTGTGCGTGACGAGCTCCAGGCGGCGAATCGTGCCGTCGGGATTCAGGTCGGCCGTGTAAATGCGGTGCAGGCTGCGCGGCGTCCGGATCACGTACTCGCCGCGCAGCTGCGTCGCCGTGCGCGTGTACTGCTCGAGCGACAGCGTGTCGGCGCCCAGCCGTACGACGAACGCTCCAGAATCCTGCACTACCATCGTCATTGCGAATAGCAGAGCGACCACAAAACCCTCCCCCTCCGATTACGAGACGCGAATCGACGTGATCTCGTCGTTGCCTTTGATGGAGTTGACGACGTCCATCCCCTTCGTGACCTGCCCAAAGACCGTATGCACGCCGTCCAGATGTCGCTGCGGCGAATGGCAAATGAAGAACTGGCTGCCGCCGGTGTCTTTCCCGGCGTGCGCCATCGAGAGCGTTCCGGCGACGTGCTTATGCGTGTTCTTCTGCGTTTCACACTTGATGGTGTATCCCGGACCGCCGGTGCCGACCGGTCCCTTGCCCGACTTCGAGTATGGATCGCCCCCCTGGACCATGAAGTTGGGGATCACGCGATGGAACTTGGTGCCGTCGTAAAACTTCGAGTTCGCCAGCTTTTCGAAATTCGCGACCGTGCCGGGGACCTCGTCCGCGAACAGCTCCAGCTCGATCGTGCCCTTCGCCGTTTCGATCACCGCTTGCTTGTTCGGCATCTACATCCCCGCGTTGAGGTTTTCCTCGACGTGCTGCACCGTCTTCATCCCGACGATCGCGCAGGCGACCTCGGGACGATCGAGCACGAACTTCAGCGCCAGCTGCGCCGCCGTCATTCCCGATTTCCCCGCCAGCTCGCGCACGCGCTGGCCGAGCGCCGCGAGCTGCGTGACGTAGGGACGCGGCATGCGGCTGCGAATGTCGCCGCGCTCCCACGTGCTCTCCGGGTGATAACGGCCCGCCAGGAACCCGTTCGCGAGCGGCTCGCGTGCGATCACCCCGACATTCGCCGCCTGTGCCGTGGGTAGGAATGTGTCCTCGGCTTCGCGCCGCGCCAAGTTGTAGACGATCTGCACGGTGTCAGGCATGGTCGCTTGGACTGCCGCCAGGCCTTCCTCGGGCGGGTGCACCGAGACGCCGTAAAACCGTATTAACCCCTCGCGCTTCATTGCTTCCAGCGGCTCATAGGTCTCCATGGCCGAAATGAGATTGATCGGCGGATTGTGAAGTTGGAGCAGGTCGATGCGGTCAGTGCGTAGCCGGCCGAGCGAGCGTTCCACAGCGAACCGCAGGTATGCCGGCGTGAAGTCCATATGGATATCGTGATCGTAGAAGTTGCCGCCCACCTTGGTCGCGATGATGACCTGATCACGGACGTCGTGCAGTGCGGCACCGAGCAGCTCCTCGGAGTGGCCATGCCCGTACACGTCCGCCGTGTCGAAGAAATTGCAGCCGAGGTCGAATGCTTTGCGGATCGCGCGCTGTGATTCGCCATCATCGGTGGGGCCGTAGGAATTGCCGAACGCATTGCCGCCGATCGCCCAGGCCCCGAAACCGATCTCGCTGACGGAGAGTCCTGTGCGGCCGAGCGTGCGCCGGTTCACGCCTCGAGCTGCTTCGCGAGCTGCTCGGCGGTGGTAACGGGCAACGAGCAGCTCGCACCGACGCACACGGTCGCGGCGGGATGGTCCGCGATCTTGCGCACTACAGCTTTGCGTGGCCGGTAGGTCTGGAGCGCGAGGAGATGCATCGCGCACGCGGGGCCGTCGCCGCGTGGACCCGCGACCTCGATGCGCGTCACGGGGTGCACGGCCCAGTCCACGGCGCGCAGCAACGTGGATCCATAGAGCGACAGCTCGCGCGCGGTGCCGGCAAACGCTTCGAGCTGGCGGTCCAGCTGGGCGCGCCATTCCGGCTTGTCGGTCAGCGCCCAGAGCCGCGCCAGCACCAGCGCGGCCACGCCATTCGGCGACGGCGTCGGCGCGTCCTGGACCGGCTTGGCGCGCGTCGCGAGGTAGGCCGTGCCGTTGCCGCCGGCAATATCGAAGTAGCCCCCCCCTCCCCCCTTATCCGCGTGCGCTTTGGCGCAGTAGCTCATCACAAGGGTCGCACGATCGAGCCAGTGCTGCTCGCCAGTGGACTCATAGGCATCGAGGAATGCGGCAGCGGATTGGACGTTGTCGTCGAGCATCCCACGCGGCGTTGGCCTGCCGAGGACGTGCGACATCCCACCCCCCACATCCCATGCTTCTCCCCAGATCCGCTCGAGGACTTTGAGCGCAATCGTGTTGCATTCCGGTCGGTCGAGCACCGCGCCAGCCTGAAGACATGCGCCGGCCATCATCGCGTTCCAGTTGACGTACGCGGTCCGGTCCACGAACGGCGCGGAACGGCGGTCGCGGGCGGCTTTGAGCTTCGTGATTGCGGCGCGCAATACGGGCCACTCCTCGTCGCCGGCCGGGTCCTGCTTCCACCACAACACGTTCTTCTTGGGGTTGTGAGGCATCTCGCCCACGTCCCCGATATCAAACACGCGCGCAACGACTGCACCTTCCTGCGCCGTCAGCACGCCGCTCACTTCTTCCAGCGTCCAGGTCCAGTAGTCGCCGTCGTCGCCGAACGTGAGGTCCGCATCCTGCGATGTGGCGAACGCACCCTGTTCCTTGTTGGTCATGACCTCCAGCACCCAGTCCACGATCCCCTTGGCGACTTCCTTGAATAGCGGTATGCCGAGGGCCTGATACGCGGAGAGATACGCGCGCAGCAGCTCGGAGTTGTCGTACGACATCTTTTCGAAATGCGGGACGATCCAGCGCTCGTCCACGGAGTAGCGGTGGAAGCCGCCCCCCACGTGATCCCGGATGCCGCCGCGCGCCATTCCCGTGAGCGTCTTCTCCACGATCTCACGGGGCCAGGCTAGGCCACCGCGGCCGTCGTGCAGGCGGGCCAGGAGGAACTCGATCGCGGCGGGGTGCGGAAACTTGGGTGCCGTGCCGAATCCGCCGTAGCGCACGTCGAACACCCGAGCCATCTGATCGGCGGCGCCGGCGACGAGATCGGAGCTCACCGTGCCGGACTTGGCCTCGTCCAGCGTCTGGACGACGTGCTCGCGGATCGCGCGCGCGTTGTTGGTCACGCGATCCCGCTCCTCGCGGAACGCGCGCGCGATTTCCATCAGCACTCGGCGAAATCCGGGCCGTCCATACGTATTGTTGTCGGGCGGGAAGTAGGTCCCGCCGAAAAACACCTCACCGTCTGAAGTCAGGAACGCCGTGAGCGGCCAGCCGCCCTGCCCGCTGAGCGCCTGCACGGCCCGCTGGTAGCGCGCATCGACGTCCGGGCGCTCGTCGCGGTCCACCTTGATGCACACGAAATCGCGATTCAGGACTTCGGCGATAGCGGGGTCTTCGTAGGACTCCCCGTCCATGACGTGGCACCAGTGGCACCAGACCGCGCCGATGTCGAGCAGGATCGGCTTCTTTTGGGCGCGCGCCCGGGCGAACGCGTCATCACCCCAGGGGACCCAGTGGACCGGCTGATGGGCGGCGGACTGGAGGTATGCGGAAGGCTCGGACGCCAGCAGGTTAGACATTCACCCTTCGAGATACCGCACTGCCGTACGGGTCAATAGCTCCGACCCGATGACGAGCGACTCTTCGTCGATGTCGAACGTTGGGGAATGGTGGGGAGAAGCGCTGGCGCCGCGCGGCGCGGATCCCACGAACGCGAAACAACCTGGCACCTTCTCCAGAAAGAACGCCATGTCCTCACCGCCCATCGTGCGCACGCCATGGCGCACCTTGCCTGCGCCCACCAGCTCGGCGGCCACGTCGCGCATCAACGCGCTGAGCTTCTCGTCATTGATCAGCGGCGCGCTCAAGCGGCGGTAGCGCACAATGGCCTGCGCTCCGAACGCCCCCGCGATGCCCTGTGCCATGTTTTCCACCAGCCGCGGCGCGTCCTCAAAGAACCGGCCCCCGAACGTACGCACGGTGCCTCGCAGGTCGGCGCGAGCAGGAATCACGTTGAACGCTCGGCCCGCGTGCACCTCGGTGACCGAGACGACGGCCTCTTCGAGGGGATCGCGACGCCGCGAGACGAGACTCTGCAGCGCGGTGACGACGTGCGCCGTAACGAGCACGGGATCGATGGTCTGATGCGGCGCGGCCGCGTGGCCCCCGCGCCCCAGGATCTCGATCTCGAACTGGTCAACCGAGGCCATGACCGGTCCGGCCATGATGCCGATGGTCCCGACCGGCAGGTCATTCCAGAGGTGAATGCCGAATGCCGCGTCCACCTTCGGCGCCTCGAGAACGCCATCCCCGATCATCGCCTGCGCGCCATTCGATGCTTCTTCGGCGGGCTGAAACGCGAACTTCACGCTGCCGCGCAGATCGAGGGGCGCGAGCCGGCGCGCCACTTCGAGGCCGATCGCGACGTGCCCGTCGTGACCGCACGCGTGCATCCTGCCGGGATGTTGGGAGCGGTAGGGCACCGCGTTCGCCTCTTCCACGGGGAGCGCGTCCATGTCCGCTCTCAGCAGCAGGCAGCGTCCCCCCCCGTCGCGCTCCTCTTTCTTCTTTAGTGCGACGACGCCGGTCCGGCCGACCCCCGGTGTGACCTGGTAGTTGAAGGCTCGCAGCCGGTCCGCGATGAGGGCCGCGGTGCGCGTTTCCTCGAATCCCAGCTCGGGGTGCTGGTGGATGTCGCGCCGGGTGGCGATAAGGCTGGCCTTATCCACCGGGGAGAGAGAAACGGTCATGGAATCACGTCGGCATGTCGGCACGTCGGCACGATGTTCCTAGACATGCCGACGTGCAGTCCTGCCGCCGTGCAGCGTGGTCTCATACCGTCGAGCTCGGGCAGAGGCGATTGAGGACGCAATCGGCACAGCGCGGCCGCCGCGCAATGCACACCCGTCGCCCGTGTTGAATCAGCGTGTGCGAGAACCAGGTCCAATCCTCACGCGGCACGATCTCCATTAGATCCTGCTCGATCTTCACGGGGTCATCCTGGCGCGTCAGCTTCAGGAGACGCGTCAGACGATGGACGTGCGTATCGACGACCACGCCCTCGTTCTTCCGGAACCACGTTCCCAGGATCACGTTGGCCGTCTTGCGGCCCACCCCGGGCAGCGCGGTCAGCTCTTCCATTGTCTGCGGCACTGCGCCGCCATGCCGTTCGACGAGCGCCTGCGCCATCCCGATGATGGATTTGGTCTTGTTCCTGAAGAAGCCGGTGGATTGAATCTCCTGCTCGATCACGCGCGGATCGGCGGCTGCGTAATCAGCTGCGGTGCGGTACTTCGCGAACAGATGCGGGGTGACCATGTTGACGCGCGCGTCGGTGCATTGCGCGGAGAGGATTGTCGCGACGACCAGCTCGAGCGCGCTCTGGTGGTGGAGCGCGCACGTCGCGTCCGGATATTCGCGCTTGAGCCGCGCGATGATTTTGCGCGCCCGCGCCTTGCGTTCGGCCGCCGCGGACCTAACCGTGCGCTGGTTGGGCATGTTTGCGAATCGTAACACGGGAAACGGGAAACGGGAAACGTGCGGCCATCCTCAGTCCACGAGAATGACGTGTTCGAGTTCCCCCTCCGTTTCCCGTTTCTCGTTTCCCGTTTCCCGTTTCGGTGGGAGTTGGGCGAGTAACCGGCACGTGAGCAGCAGCAACTCGCCGGCGGTCGCGACGGAAAACAAGCCGGCCGCCGAGCCACCCGCCAGCAGAGGGCCGAACGGCGCGCTGCCGTCGTCGCGCGTAGCGGCGATTTCAATTTCATTGCTGCTCGCATTCTCGGTGTCGGCGCGGCCTTCCAGGCCCACCGCACTGAACCCCGGCCGGTCCGGACGCATGCCGAAAATGGCGAGAACCGTGACCGCGCCGGGCGTTGCGGCGGCACTGACGAACATGCCGTCGAGCGGCTCCGGAGGCCCCGAGCTGTTTGGCGTTCCCCACACGCGCAGCTCCGGCAGCTGTAGGTACAGCGCGGGATGACGCAACTCCGTCGTGAGCCGCTTCTCGGCGACGGCACGACGCAGCGCCTGCTCGCCAATTCGGTAGACACGTCCGTCGCCTGACCAATGCAGATACGCGTGATGCAGCAGCAGCACGTGTGCCTCGAGCGCGTCTGCGCCCGCTTCTGCCGGCACGATGTCGCGCAGCAGGCGGCCGACCGGCTCGAGCAGCACGAACCGATCCCGATCGGCTGCCGGCGCGCCGTCTTGTTGGAGCGCCTCCCCAATCGCGGGGAACCGCTGCGGCGCGATCTCGCCAAAGGCCAGGCCGAACGGGGTTGCTCTCATGTTTGCGGCAGGAAGTCATCCAGCGCGCGCACAAACTCGGCGGTCGTCTCGACGTGCGGGCAGTGCCCAGCCGGCAACTCGACGAGACTGGCACCCAGCAGGGTCGCCAGCTCGCGGGAGCCGGCGATCGGAATCGGGTCGAACGTGCCGTGGACGACGCGAGATGGGGGAGGCGGGATGCGGGATGCGAGGTCCCGCAGCTGCGGCCGGAGGTCGTATTCGCCGAGGCTGTCCCAGACCGCTTGCTGCGTGCGCGCTGTGACGCGAAACGGTGTGAGGTTCTTCGCGTCCTTGAAATCGCGGAAGTAGCCGGCGACGGACAGCTCGAAGGCGCGGCGCTGGTAGGCGGCAGGATCCCGCTCCCGCAGTCCGCTCGCGCGCAACGCATCGCGTTCCCGTTGGCTCTCGGGAGCCGCCAGGCGACGGGCGAATTCCGTCTCGAACTGGCGCCGGTATTCCACCGTGACGGATGCCGGAGAGACGAGCGCGAGCCGCTCGACGCTGTCGGGATGCTCGAGCAGATAGAGCACCGCGAGCAGCCCACCCCACGAGTACCCGCAGAGCGTCAACCGCTCGACTCCCGGTTGCGTGCGTAGCGCGTGCAGATCGGCGACGTGCTCGCGCCATCCGACCGGGGTGTCACGCGGGACGGGCGACTGCCCGCCGCCGCGCTGGTCGTAATAAAGGAGAGAGCGTCCCTGCGCGAGGAGATCATACTGCGGAAGCAGGTAGTCATGATGCGCGCCAGGGCCACCATGCAGCACGACGACGAGCGGTCCGGCCCCCACCCGGCGGGTGAACAGCCGAACGCCATTGACCTCAACGAACATGAATCGAGCAGCTAGAGGAGTACCGCGAGGGCGTCGGCCACTTCCTTCACGTCGGCGTGCTCGCGCGCACCGAATCCGTCTCGCACATCGGAGTCAATGTCGATCTGACCCAGAATGTGGTCCCCGCGCCGGATCAGCACGACGAGCTCTGACTTGGTGAACGTATTGCAGGCGAGATAATTCCCGATGGCATTCACGTCGGGGACGTTCTGATCTTGTTTCTCCGCGACGGCCGTGCCGCACACCCCCGCGCCGACGGGGATGCGCGTATGCTCCGTCTCCCGGCCGGCGTAGGCCTCCAGCTTCAGCTCGTCGCCGTGCAGCAGGTATGCATAGACGGATGTGTACGGTGCGCCCCACGACCGAATTCGCTCGCACGCCATCTGCAGTAGCGCCTTGCGACTCTCATCGTGCAGGTGGGCCGCACGCAGCGCGCGCACGACTTTGGCGGCCTCGCTCATCGTCGCACCCGTCATGACCCGCGCTTTCCGAGCACTGCGGTCGCGCGTCGCTCGACGCCTTCCCGCCGGGTCAGGACCACAACGGTATCACCCGGCTGATGGCTGCGGAGCGCGTCGGTCATGTCATAGAGATTTGCTATGCGCTTGCCGCCGATCGCCGTGATGACGTCGCCCGCCTGAAGGCCCGCTAGCTCCGCCGGACTTCCGGCCCGCACACCCGTGAGGCGGACGCCATCGGATGTGCTGCCCCCGCTCATGTCGGGGATCGTGCCGAGGTACGCCCCGTACCCCGATCCACCGGTTGAGACCTGTGGACGGGCGGCGTCCACGAACGTCAACGGGCCGGGACGATTCGCCAGTGCCAGTGCCAAATCGGCGACGAACTGGGCCACCTGGGCGATCCCCGCGACGTTGAGCTTCTCCCAATCGTCCGTCGAGCGGTGATAGTCGTCGTGCAGATCGGTGAAGAAATGCAGCACCGGGTGGCGTGTCGCGAAGAAGACGGCATGATCGCTCGGTCCCCAGCCGTCCCCCGAAGCACGTAAATCGAAGCGCGCCGGAGTGTTGACGGAGTCGAGCAATACCGGGAATTCGCGGGCGGTCGCGGCACCCAACGCTGAGAGACGGGCGTTCCGCAGCCGGCCGACCATGTCCAGGTTGAGCATGGCGTACAGCGAATCGATTGGCTGGGGGACGGGGTGCTGCACGAAGTAGCTCGAGCCGAGCGTTCCCAGCTCTTCGCCGCTGAAGGCGACCAACACAATCGTGCGCCCCCCCCCGGGGCGGCGGGTTGCCAGCAGGCGGCCGATCTCGAGTAAGGCGGCCGTACCGGAGGCGTTGTCGTCGGCGCCATTGTGCACGCGGCCCGTTGAATCGGGATCCAGCGCGCCGAAGCCGCCAAGTCCGAGGTGATCGTAGTGTGCGCCGACGACCACGAGCTCACCCCGCAGCGCCGGCGAGGTCCCTGGGATCACGGCGACGACGTTGCGGGTCGCCGTGCCACCGAGATTGCTGTGCAGGACGGCCGGGGCGTCGGGCGGGATGGTGAAGTCCTGGAACGACGCCTGGAGACCGGCGCGCGCGAAGCCGTCGCGAATGTAGGCGCCGGCGCGCTCCAATCCTGCCGTCCCGATGCCGCGGCCTTCCTGTCGATCGTCCGCGAGAAAGCGCACGTCATCGAGTACGCGCCGCGCGCCGGGTGAAAGGGTGTCGTGCTGCTGCAGCAGGCTGGTGGTGATCAAGAGCAATGCGATCATAGGGCGTACTCTATAGATTGAGCCTCCCCATGGCCACCCCGCAGGAGTTTGCCGCCTTGTTCGCGCGCACGCTCGAACTGTTTCGCGATCCAGGAGCGAAAGAGGAGCAGAAGGCGCAGTTCCGGGCACTGGCCGGCCTGCTCAAGGTCGAAGGGATGACGCTGGCGGCGCAGAACGGGCGCCTCGCGGTCAACGGGACTCCATTGGATGGGGATTCGCTCCTCCAGCGCCTCGAGTTCCACGCGGTGAAGGAGATTACGATCCCCGCCGATCCGCCGCTCGCCGAGACCTTCGAGCTGCTGCGCCTGCTCGCCGAACAGCCGGGCGAAGAGGACATTGACTCCCGCTTGCGTGCGAGCGGTGCGAGCCGCATCACCGTCGCGATCCAACCTTTCATTGTCGAAACACCCCCTCGAGCAGACCTCGGCGCCAATGGCGTGACCTCTGGGCCGCTGCGCGGTGTGCCGAAGGAGCCTCCGGAGGGAGGCGACGTCCCGGCTATCGTGCGGGAGAGTACCGCCGAAGGCGCGGCGTTCTCCCCGGCAACCGCCGCCAAACGCCCTCCCAGGGAGCTGATTGCCCAGCTGCAGGAGAAGCCCGCCGGCCCGCACGCGGGTGAGCTCCTGGCGGTGCTCGGCCGCCAGCTCGAGACGGCGATGAAAAACCATCGCATCGCGCAGGCGCTGGCCATTGTCGTAGGAGTGTTGCAGGCCGAGCAGCAGGTGAGCGATGCGACCCGGCGCCGGCAGTACTCCATCGCCTTGAAACGCATGTACAGCAAGGCGCTGCTGGAGGCGATCGCGGAGCTGGCCAACGTCCCGGGGGAACGGGATGACGCGCTGTTGGTGCTGCGCAGGGCGGGGGAGGATGGCGTGGAGGTGCTGCTCGACCTGCTTGTCGCCGCCCCGACGATCGAGGAGCGCCGGGGCATTTTCATGGCCCTGACGGGAATGAAGGAAGGGACCGATCAGCTGGTGCACATGTTGGGGCACCACCAGTGGTTCGTGGTCCGCAACGTGGCCGAGCTCGCAGGCGAGCTCGCGCTCGAGGACGCCGTCCCAGCCCTGGCGCAACAGCTCGACCACGATGACGAGCGGGTTCGCAAGGCAGTCGCCCTCGCGCTGGCCAAGATTGGCTCCACCGGGGCGGCGGAGCCGCTGCGGCGTGCGTTGCGCGACAAGTCCCCCGAGGTCCGAATTCAGGCGGCGCTGGGCGTCGGGGGACGCCGATCCAGTGCGCTCGCCATGCCGCTCGTGGTGGCGATGGAAGAAGAGGAAGATGAGGGCGTCGAGCGCGAGCTGATGCTGGCGTTGGGACGTATCGGTAGCCCGGCCGCGGTCCAGGCGCTCATCAAGTTTGCGCAGCCGGGTGGCCGGCTGTTCGGTCGGAAGCCCGCTGCGCTGCGGGCCACCGCGGTGGAGGCGCTGCGTCTCGCGGCCACGCCGGCCGCGATTGGGACACTTGAAGGACTCACCGACGACGGAGACAAACAGGTACGAACGGCTGCTCAATCCGCACTCGCTGATCTCAAGAGGAAATAGGGCAGGATTTGCTGCCTAATTGTCAGTTGCATATCGCCTAAAAAATTGCATAACGAGACGTCAAATAATACGACGCTAGCACGAGCCAATTCTGCGCCAGGTGCTGCTGCTATGTCTTTGCCCCAGCGTGTGTTATGAGTTTTGTGCCGAATTGGGTGCGGTTCTTGCCCCTGGGGCGTGTGCTGTCTGTGTGCCACGACCTCTTCGGTCAGGAGAGATCATGAAAAGCATTCGCGTCACCTTTGCCGTCCTCGCCCTCTTGGCGCTGCCGATCAGGTCGGCGGCCGCCCAGGGTCAGGACAAAGACAAAGACAAGTGCAAGGATCTGAAGCCCAAGGCGGTCGCGCTGGGTCGTGACCACGCCCCGGGTTACTTGAGGCATTGTCCGCCTCCGCCGCCTCCGGCTCCGCCGCCAGCGCCGCCTCCGGCTCCGCCGCCAGCGCCGCCCCCGGCTCCGCCGCCAGCGCCGCCTCCGGTGCCGCCGCCACCGCCTCCGCCGTCTGAACCGCCTTCGGGCGTCAATAAGGCGCTGGGCGTGGTGTATGAGGACATCGATGGCAACGGCTCGCGTGACATCTTTGCGGGCGAGCTTGGTCTAGCCGGTTGGACGGTCCAGCTGGTGTGGAACGGCCAGGTGGTGGCCTCGGCGACCACCGATGGGGACGGCAACTTTGTCTTCTCGGGGCTGGGTAACTCCACGTACAGCGTGTGCGTGATCGCCCAGAGCAGCTACACGCAGACGCAGCCCGTCGGCGGCAGTGGCTGTGGTGGCAGCGGATACGAGTTCACGTTCAGCAGCTCGTTCGAAACGTGGGCGATGAACAACAACTTCGGAATGATGCTGCAGTAAGGCAGTAAATCTCCTGACCAAACTCAGGGCCCCGGGCAGTCTGCCGGGGCCCTGTTTCTTCTGGGGTTGCTAACGGGGAATGAAGTCGATGCCCGGTTTGAGCCGGCGTGCGAACGCCGCGAGCAAATCGGCGGCGCGATTGAGATCCTCGAGGGTGACCATCTCGTTGGGACTGTGCATGTAGCGGTTCGCCACGCTCACCAAACCGGTCGGAACTCCCTGCATCGCGTTGTAAATCGCATCCGCATCGGTCCCCGTGTCACGCGGCGCCGCCTGAATCGTATACGGGATCTCCGCCTCCTCGGCGCAGGTGACGAGCAAGTCGAACACGATGGAGCTCACCGACGAGCCGCGCGTGAGCACCACGCCCCCGCCCAGCTTGTGATCGCCCGCATGCTTCTTCTCCGCCCCCGGGTAGTCGGTCGCGTGCGTCACGTCCACTACCACCGCCACATCCGGTCTGATGGCGGTCGCGCTGGTGCGCGCTCCGCTACCGGTCCAGGCGATCTCTTCACGTGTGGATGCGACGGCGTAGACGGCGGCGTGTGGCGGGCGCTGCTTGGCGAGCCGGCGCAGCGTTTCGGCGGCCACGAACGCGCCGATGCGGTTGTCGATGCTGCGCGACACGATCCGGCCGTTGGGGTACTCCTCGACCCGGCTGTCGAGCACTCCGGGATCCCCCACCCGCAGCCGCGCTGCGGCCTCGTCGCGGCTCGCCGCGCCGATATCGATCCACAAGTCGATCACCTTGGACACGCGGTCCAGGTCTTCCTTCTTCAGCTGGTGAATGGCCTTCTTGCCGATCACTCCGTGCACCGGCCCGTCGCGGCCGAGCAGCAGCACGCGCTGGCCGACGAGCACCTGCGAGTCCCACCCGCCGATACCGCTGAAATAGATGAAGCCATCTTCGTCGATATGCGTGATCTGAAAACCGATCTCGTCGATGTGGCCCGTCACCATCAGGCGGGGCTTGCCCTTGGCGTTCAGGACGCCGATGGAGTTGCCGTGGACGTCGGCCTGGACGTCGTCGGCAAAGCCTTTGACCTCCTCGCGCCACACGCGCGCTGGCGCCTGCTCGAAGCCCGACGGACCGGGCGTATCCAGCAGCTTCTTCAGGAAGCCGACGGTCTGCAGCGCCATGATGTCGTTATGGTGTCGTGATGATGTTCACTACCGGCGCTGGCCGGTTCGGTACAACAGCGCACCGAGGATCGCGAACATCACGAGCCCGACAATGGACGACGTCGCGAACCCGCCCAGCGTGTTGTGCAATCCGAGCTTTTCAGCGAGCCACTCGGCTGACATGCCGCGAGCACTGCCCCAGCCCGCGATTGCCGCCACGGCGATTCCGCAAATCGCCCCGCCGGCGATCAGCCCGCTCGCGAACAGGACTCCCGGACCCGATTCGATGTCGGCGAGCGAGCGGTTATCCGAGCGCGCTTTCCGCTCCACCAGCCAGCGCACGATCCCTCCGGCGAACATCCCTGCCGAGGTTGTCAGCGGGAGGTAGACACCCACCGCGACCGGCAGCGACTGCACGCCCATCAGCTCGATCGCGATCGTGAGGAACACGCCGATCAGCACCAAAGCCCACGGCAGTCGGTGCGTGAGAATCCCGTCGGTGATCAATGCCATCAAGGTGGCTTTGGGGGAATCGAGTCGTTTCAGCTCGTGTCCGCGATACTCGTGCATGCGGCCGCCGATGCCGGGATCGACCACATAGCGGATCTCGTGCGACGCGGGGTCGACGAGATACTTGCCGGGAGGCACGCCCTGCGTTTCGACGTACACGCGGATCACCTGATAGGTGTTGTTGTCGATCGAGTCCGTGCCACCGATTCCGAAGTGTGACATGGTCTCGCTGTGCACGACGACATTGCCGTCGGGGCTCGAACCGCTTGCCGGAGCCACGAATCCGGCGCGTTGCTCGGGGACCTGGTATTGGTAGGCGCGATTAAGGAAGGTGAGCGTCCAGCCGACGGCCAGCGCCGAGCCGATCGCCCCGATCAAGATCGCGATCTGCTGGCGTCTGGGTGTTGCGCCGACCAGGAATCCCGTCTTCAGGTCCTGTGACGTATTCCCGCCGTTGGCGACCGCGACGGCGATGACACAGGCGATCGAAATCGCCCGCACGCGATCGTCGATTTGATTCCAGCCCAGGAGGAGAAAGATGAACGAGATCGCGATCAACGACGCGATCGTCATTCCGGAGATCGGATTTGCCGAGCTGCCGATCTGACCGCAGATGCGGGAGGAAACCGTCGTAAAAAAGAAGCCGAAGAGGATGATCAGAATCCCACCCAGCAGGTTCACGCCGATCTGGGGCAGGAATGCCAGCACGATGGCGAGCCCGATCGAGCCGAAGATCGTGACGCTTATGGGCAGGTCGTCGTCGGTGCGCAGCCTGGCAGCGACCGCCTGGCCTACGCGGCTGGCCCGCATGTCGGCAAAACCCGCCCGGAACGCGCCGGCAATGGTCGGCAGCGAGCGCGCCAAGGCGATGATGCCGGCGCTCGCGACGGCCCCGGCGCCGATGTAGAACACGAAGGCCGCGCGAATCTCGCCCGCGCTCATGTCGCGAATGAGCTTCGTAGTGCCGAACATCGGCTCCGTCATCGCGCTCCCGAACAGCTTGATCGCCGGCATCAGCACCACGTAGGCGAGGCACCCGCCCGCGAACAGGTAGCCCGCTATCCGGGGGCCGATGATGTAGCCGACGCCGAGCAGCTCGGGGCTCACTTCGACGCGCACTTCGGCGTTCTGGTATGATCGAATCAGCTTGCCCGGGTACTCCTGCCACACCTTCAGCGCCGTCATCAGGAACTTGTAGGCGAACGCGATCCCGAACGCCTGGAACACCGTCTTGGCGTGAATCCCGCCACGCTCGCCCGCGATCAGCACTTCGGCGCACGCGGTGCCCTCGGGGTACGGCAGATTGCCGTGTTCTTTCACGATCAAGGCGCGCCGCAGCGGGATCATCATCAGCACGCCCATCAGGCCGCCCGCGATCGCGAGGATCGTGACGCGCGAGATGTCGAGATCGTAGCCCATCAACAAAATGGCGGGAATCGTGAACACGACGCCGGCCGACACCGAATCGGCCGCTGAGCCGGTGGTTTGGACGATGTTGTTTTCGAGGATTGTCGAGCGGCCGAGCCACCGGAAGATCGTAATCGACAGCACCGCGATCGGGATCGACGCACTGACGGTGAGGCCGATTTTCAGCGCGAGATACACGTTGGAGGCGCCGAAAATCAGCCCCAGCAACACTCCGAGCACGATCGCGCGGGGCGTAAGCTCTGCAGGGGCCTGGCTCGGGGAGATATAGGGTTGGTGCGCCGGCGCAGTCATGGCGGCAGAATCTCGCCCCAGAATGGCGCCGGTGTCCAGCAGCGCGCGGGCGTGCGTGGCGAAACCCGAGGGCGGCCGCGGGGGTATAGCGGTCTCCTCATGCCGACAATATCGGAATCGAGTCTCCCCGCGGTGCGCCGGGCCCTCGCGGGGCGCTACGACGTGCGGGTACCCATCGGGCGCGGCGGAATGGGGCTCGTATACCTCGCGCGGGATCTGCGCCTCGATCGGCCCGTCGCCATCAAGCTGCTACCGCCCGCGCTCGCGGCCGACGGGGCGTGCCGGCAACGCTTCCTGCACGAGGCGCGCACGGCGGCGGGGTTGGCGCATCCCAACATCGTGCCGATTCACTCCGTACACGAAATGGGCGACTTCGTGTTCTTCACGATGGCCTATGTGGCGGGCGAAACACTGGCGCAACGCGTCGCCAGGGGCGGCGCGCTCGCGCCGGAGGAGGCCGCCCGGCTGCTCACTGAGATGGGTGACGCGCTCGCCTACGCGCACGCGCGCGGTGTCGTACATCGCGACGTGAAGCCCGATAACATCCTGATCGAAGAGGCGACCGGCCGCGCGCTGCTGACCGACTTCGGCATCGCCTATGCCAGTCCGGACGGCCGGGCATCTGCCCCCCGCGGGCCCGTGCTCGGGACGGCGGCGTTCATGAATCCGGAGCAGGCGCGCGGCGAGCTCGTGGATGCGCGCAGCGAGGTCTACTCGCTCGGCGTCGTCGCATACTACGCCTTGTCGGGCCACCTGCCGTTCGACGCGGCGACGGATGGAGCGATGCTGGTCCTTCACATCACGGCGCCCGCGCCCCCGCTGCGCGAGGTCGCCCCCGCCGTGCCGCCGCGCCTCGCTCAGGTTGTGGATCGCTGTCTCGCCAAGGACCCCTGGGCGCGCTTTCCCAACGTTCCCGCGCTCGTCCGCGCCGTTGCTGAGGCCGTCGGGCAGCCACGGGTGCCGCTTGCGGTCCGGGCGTTCTTGGTGCGTGGCGTGAATCGCGCTCTCATGGCGGTCGTGTTGCTTCCGGTCGTGGCGCTCAGCTGGCTTTACACGGGCGATTCCGCGAAGCGAACCGCCGCGAGCGCCGCGCTCGCGGCCGCGCTGATCCTGCCCGCGGGAATGGCGATTGCTCGCGTCCGCAGGCTGCTCGCGGCTGGCTACAGCCGCCAGGACCTGGTGGCGGCGCTCGTCGCCGAGCGGGGGCGCCGGCGCGAGGAGTTGAGCTTTGTCTATGGCGCCGAGCCCAGCAGGTTCGAGCGCGGCCTGCAATGGCTCACCCGGGTCGCCCTCCTCGTTGCGACGGCGTGGGTGTGGCTGTCCCCCCCGGAGGCGCGGCCCGACGTGGCCGCAGCGGCTGGAGCGGTCGCGCTCCTGGCCGCGATCATCGCGCGTGCCCGGACGGAGCAGCGCACCGACCCGCGCGGTGCGCGACGCGTGTGGTTCTGGCGCGGACCCCTCGGTAACTGGATCTTCTGGCTCGCGGGCGTCGGACTGCGGCGCGCGCCGCACATCGTCACCATCCTGGGGGGGCGGCTCGAGACGCCGGCGTGACGGCGGCGCGTTAGAATTGGGGTGCCATGGAGCACCCCGACCGCCTGTTCCTCGATTTTCAGTCCGCCATCGCGGGTCGTTACTCGCTGGAACGTGAGCTGGGGCGGGGCGGTATGGGCGTCGTGTATCTCGCCCGGGAGGTGCGGCTCGACCGTCCCGTCGCGATCAAGCTATTGCCGCCCTCGAAGGCGTCTGATCCGCACTTGCGTGAGCGGTTCCTGCGCGAAGCGCGCACAGCGGCCAAGCTCTCCCATCCCAACGTCATCCCGATTCACGCGGTCGAAGAGATCGGCGAGTTCGTGTTCTTCGTGATGGCGTACATCGAAGGTGAGACGTTGACCGAGCGGGTGCGGCGGCGCGGCCCGCTGGCGCCGTCGGACGGTTCGCGCGTGCTGCGCGACGTCGCCTGGGCGCTCGCTTACGCGCATGCGCAAGGTGTCATCCATCGCGACGTGAAGCCGGACAACATCCTGCTCGAAAGTGGCGGGCGCGTGCTGGTCGCCGATTTCGGCATCGCTAGTGTGGTCGCGGGCGCGGGGGCACTCAGCACCGGGGAAGTCATCGGGACGCCCGAGTTCATGAGTCCCGAACAGGCGCTGGGCGAGGCGGTGGACGGACGCAGCGATCTCTACTCCCTCGGCATCGTCGGCTATTTCGCGTTTTCGGGCACGCTGCCGTTCGAGGCGGAGAAGGCGACCGATGTGCTCGCCAAACAGGTGACCGAGGCGGCCCCACCGCTCGGCTCGGTGGCGCCGATGGTGCCGCGCCGCCTGGCCCAGGCGATCGATCGTTGTTTGGCCAAGGACCGGGCGGAGCGCCCGGATGGCCCCGCCGTCCTCGCCGACCAGCTGGGTCACGCGCTGGAGCAGCGGCGTGAGCTGCCCGTGGCGCTGCGCGCATTCGTGAAGCACGAGGCGCGGCTCGATGGCAGCGGCGTCCTGCTCTGGCCGTTCGTCATGCTCGTCGCCACACCGATCGCGGGCATGCTGACGCAGTCGGTGGCGGTCGGATTCGTGACCCTGGTCAGCGGCTACACCCTCGTCCCGCTGGGCGTGCTGATCAATCGCGCGCGCAAGCTGCTCAACGCCGGCTTCGGCCACAGCGACATCGGCGTGGCGTTCAAAGCCGAGATCGACCGCACGCGCGAGGAGCGCGCCTACGGGCTCGGCCACGGCGGCGGGCCGTCGACGCTCGAGCGGATTCTGCGATGGCTCGGTGGAATCGGGACCGGGACCGCCATGCTGACGCTCGCCATCATGAATTCCATTCCCTTCGGCGACGTCGCTCTCGTGACGACGTTCGCGTGGTCGCTCACCATCGGCGTGGGGTCCGGCATCGGCGCGCTCATCATGCTGCAGCGCCGGCGCGACGTCGACGCGGAATTCTGGGGACGGCTGTGGACCGGCCGATTCGGGCGGTGGTTGTTCGGAGTGGCGCGCATGTTCACGGGCGCAAAAGCATTGCCCGCATCGCTCACGCATCGCCCGACGGAGCTGGCGCTCGGCATGGCCGCCGAGCAACTCTATGAGACCCTGCCGAAGGAAACGCGTGTTCAGCTGCGCGAGTTACCCGACGTCGTCCATCGGCTGGAGCAAGACGCGCAGCGCATGCGCGCCCGATTGGAAGAGCTGCAGGAGGCGCTTTCGGACGTCGGGAAGCGCGGTACCCCGGAACCCTCCATCGGCGCGCGCCACGACCGCATCGTCGCGGATTTGAGTGCCGAGCGTGACCTGGTGCAGCAGCGTCTCAAGGACGCGGTCGCCGCGCTCGAGACCATTCGCTTGAATCTGCTGCGGCTGCATGCGGGGACGGGGACGGTACACAATCTGACGACGGATCTGGGGCTCGCCAGGGAGGTCGCCCGGTCCATCGAGGCGCAGCGCGACGGTTACCGGGAAGTCGAGCGGGCTCTCAACGAGATCCCCCCCGCGCGCGTAAGTTGATATTCATGACCCGGTTCGGCAGCGGTGTCCTTCTCTTACTGGGATCGGTGTGGGCATGTGGGGGGGGTGGCGAGGCTAGCGGTGCGCAGCCACGGGACGGGCGGGGAGGGCCCCCACGCAAGATCCCCGTCGCCGCCGTGGCTGCCACCCCCCGCGATATGGCCCGGTCGGTTGTCGTGACCGGCGCCGTCGAGCCCGTGCGCACGATCGGGGTCAACAGTCTCCTGGCCGGGACGGTGCTGGCCGTTCATGTCCAGGAAGGCGATCGCGTCCGGACCGGCCAGCTACTGGCCGAGCTCGATGCGCGCGAAGTGCGGGCGCAGCTCGAGCGGGCACGGGCGGTGCTGGCCAGCGCTCAGGCGACATTCGAGCGCAACGAGCAGTTGCACGCGAATCGCATCATCACCGACGCCGAATTCGAGCAGTCGCGCTCCGCCTACGGTGTGGCGAAGAGCGATGCCGAGCTGTGGAGCACGCGGTTCGCCTTCACCCGCATCACCGCCCCGTCGACCGGCATCGTCACCGCCAAGTTGATCGAGGCCGGCAGCGCAGTCTCCACGAATCAGCGCTGCTTCGATCTGGCGGACGTGAGTCTCCTCGTCGTCCGGGTCCAGATCTCCGAGCTCGACGTGGTGCACGTGCGGCCGGGCAGCGCGGTGAGCGTCGCCTTCGATGCCTATCCCGGGGAGGTCGTGGAAGGCCGCGTGCGCCGGGTGTTTCCCAGCGCCGATCCGCAGAGCCGGCTCGTGCCCGTCGAGGTCGCTCTCGAGCGCGCGCCCGCCGGTGTGACGGTGCGCCCCGGGTATCTCGCGCGGGTGACATTCGCCCTCGACCGCCGCGCCGGAGTGCTGGCAGTGCCGGCACCGGCCGTTGGAGTGGGCGAGGACGGCGCCTTCGTCTATGTGGTGCAGCTCGATTCGGTCGTGCGCCGTCCGGTCACGGTCGGGCTGACGGCAGAGGGCTGGATCGAAATCTCCCGGGGACTCGACGCGGGCGAAGTCGTCGTCACGTCCGGTCATACCAACCTCCGGCCGGGTGCGCGCGTGCGCGTGACCGCGTCCAGTGAAGGCGACAGCGAATGAGCCTCGCCAGTCAGGCGATACGCCGACCGATCGGGACCCTCGCTCTGTGGTCCGTCGTCATCGTGCTCGGGCTGTTTTACGTGACCCGGCTGCCGCTCGACCTGCTGCCCCAAATCGTTTACCCGCAGATCCGCGCCAATGTGAATTATCCGGGGGTGGCGCCCGAAGTCATGGAGGAGCAGGTCACCAAGGTCTTGGAGGCCGCGCTCGCCACGACCGAAAACCTGGTGAGCCTCGAGAGCGAGACAGAGGAAGGGCGCTCGGGCGTCAACCTCCACTTCCGCTACGGCACCGACATCAACTTCGCGCTGCAGGACGCGTCGAAGAACCTGGATCGCGCGCGCGCGCGGCTGCCCGAGGATGCGGATCCGGCGACCATTTTCAAGTTTGACCCGTCGCAAATCCCGGTGTACGAGGTGGCCTTCAGCTCGGCCACCCGCTCCCCCGTCGACCTGCGCGATTGGGTGGATTTGCGCCTGCGGCCGCAACTGCTCACGGTCGAGGGCATCGCCTCGATCGACGTCTCCGGTGGGCTGGTGCGGGAGATTCACGTGACGCTGGACCAGGAGCGGTTGCGCTCGTACGGCCTCGCCGTGGCCGACGTGCTGCAGGTGCTGCGCGATGCGAATCAGGACGTCGCCGCGGGCAACGTCACCTCCCCGACGTTCGAGCTCGTCGGGAAGACCGAGGGGAAGTTCCGCTCGGTGCGCGACATCCAGGGGGTGCTGTTGACCGTCCCCGGCAGCGGGCAACGAATCCCCCTGTCGGAGGTCGCGCGAGTCGAAGACACCAACCAGGACCAGCGCCTCTGGGTCCGGCTCGACGGTGTGCCGGCCGTGAAGCTGTCAGTGCGCAAGCAACCGGATGCGAACACGCTCGCGGTCGCCCGCGGCGTCGGCGGGCGACTCGATCAGCTCGGCGAGCAGGGCTCGCGCTTCATCCCGAGCGACATTCGTTACGAGGTGATCAACGACCAGTCGTTCTTCATTCGCAATGCCGTGCGGGGCGTGCGCGATGCGGCGGTCATGGGCGGCGTGCTCGCGATGTTGATCGTGCTGCTGTTCCTAGGGAGCGTCCGCAAGACCGTGATCATCGGCACTGCGATTCCCCTGGCGGTGCTAGCCGCGTTCTTCCTCATGGGGGTAGGCAATCTCACCCTCAACATCATGAGCCTCGGTGGGCTGGCGCTGGGCGTCGGCATGCTGGTGGACAATGCGATCGTGATGCTGGAAAACATTTTCCGGCACCGGGAGATGGACGTGGCCGATCCCGAAGCCGCCGCGCACCGTGGTGCGGGGGAAGTCACCTCCGCGGTGATCGCGTCGACGGCCACGAGCCTTGCGGCCGTAGTGCCGTTTCTCCTGATCAGCGGTCTCGCGGCGCTCATTTTCCGTGAATTGATCCTTACGATCTCGTTCGCGATGCTCGCGTCGCTCGGCACGGCGCTGTCGCTCGTGCCGATGCTGGCCGCGCAGCTCGGCAAGGTGCAGCGCACCAGCGGCCTCGAGCGCACGCGAGTGATCCAGCGCTTCGACGAGGGGCTGGATCGGCTGCGGGCGTGGTACCGCGGCCTGGCCGGCCGGGCGGTGCGGCGCCGCGGCTGGGTCTTGGGGGGCGCATTCGCCGCGCTTGCGCTGTCGCTGCTCCTCGTACGAGGTCTCGGCAACGAATTTCTACCCGCCGTGGACGACGGAAATCTCAGCGTGGGCATGCGCCTGCCTCCCGGTACGACGCCGGCGCAAACCAACGAGCTAGCCGGACGGATCGAGGGCATGGTGCGTGAGATGCCCTATGTCCAGCACATGTTCACGACGGCGGGTGGATTCCTGTTCGGCGGCGGCACCGCGACCCGGAGCGGGCGCGGCTCGATCAACGTGATCCTCGCGTCGGCCACGGAGCGCGACATGTCGGCGGGCGAGTGGGTCGAGCGGCTGCAGCGCCGCCTCG
This sequence comes from Gemmatimonadales bacterium, assembly GCA_036002655.1. Taxonomy (GTDB): domain Bacteria; phylum Gemmatimonadota; class Gemmatimonadetes; order Gemmatimonadales; family GWC2-71-9; genus 20CM-2-65-7. The sequence continues at coordinate 12,941 of DASYTD010000014.1, read as the reverse complement.
ATTCGCTGGCCATTCCCGGCGCGCGCCTCTTCGTCCGGCCGCCGAGCATCCGCGGCCTGCGAACGAACGTGTCCGGCTCCGAGGTCTCGATCAACGTGCAGGGCGACGATCTCGCGGAGCTGCAGCGCATCGGGCTCGAGGTGATCCGGCGGATCCAGGGGATCCCGGGTCTCGAATCGGTGGAGCCCTCGGCGGACGAGGCGAGCCCGCAGCTCGTGATCGCGCTGGACCGGCAGCGCGCCGCCGAGCTGGGGCTGAACGTCGCGGCCGTGGGGCAGGCGGTGCGCGTCGCGCTCGACGGCGCCATCCCCACGCGTCTGACCGATCGCAACCAGGAATACGACATCCGGGTGCGGCTGCCGCGTGAACAGTTCAGGAATGCCGAGGATCTGGGCTCGATCGCGCTGTTCGCCGGGCGCGACCGTCCGGTCTATCTGCGCGACGTCGCCAACGTACAGCTCAAGCTGGGGCCGACCAGTATCCGGCGCGAAAACCAGAACCGCCAATATCGGGTTGACGGCGACGTCAACGATGCGATCGCTTCCGTGGGGGAAGTCAACCGGGAGATCCGCGACCGGCTCGCGGGTCTCGAGCTCCCGAACGGGTACGGCCTCGTGTATGGCGGGGAGGAGGAGACCATCCGCGAGAACCAGCGCAACCTGTTTATCGTCACCGCGCTCGCGGTCTTCCTCGTGTGGGTCGTCATGGCGGTCCAGTACGAAAGCGTGACCAACCCGCTCGTGATTCTCGTCTCCGTCCCGCTCGCGCTCATCGGCGTCGTGCTGCTGTTATGGATCACGCAGACGCCACTCTCGGCGCCGGCATTGCTCGGCGTGATCCTGCTCGCGGGGATCGTGGTGAACAACGCCATCCTGCTAGTCGAGTACGTGGAGCAGATCCGTGCCGCACGCGACGTTCCACCGGAGGAAGCGGTCGTTGAGGCCGGCGCCATCCGTCTGCGGCCGATTCTCATGACCACCACCACCACCGTGTTGGGGATGCTGCCGCTGGCGGTCGGCATTGGAGAAGGGACGGAATTGATGCGGCCGCTGGCGCTCGCCGTTGTCGGCGGGCTCAGCATCTCGACGCTGCTGACGCTGATCGTGATTCCCTGCGCGTATCTCGTCCTCCACGCCGCCGCCGCGCGCCTGCGGGGGTGGGTCATCGGGCGCCGGAGCGAACCGGCACCCGAGGCGGCGGACTAGTCGCGCACGCGCTGCAACCGCTCGACCGCCTGCTGCAACATCTCCTCGGTTTTACAGAAGGCGAACCGTACTTGCTTGCGGCCCAGCTCCGGCTTCGAGTAGAAGCTCGACCCCGGAACGGGGGCCACGCCGTGCTCGGCGGTCAGCCATTGGGCGAACTTATCATCGGGGAGATCTGACAGCGCCGAGAAATCGGCCATGACGTAGTACGCCCCCTGCGGTGGGCGGCACTGGAATCCCGCTTTGACGAGGCCGGCGCAGAGGATGTCGCGCCGCCGCCGGTAGTCCCGCGCCAGCCCGTCGTAGTAATCCTTGCCGAGGGTTTCCATTCCCACCGCGACGGCCTCTTGCAGCGGCGCGGGCGCGCCCACGGTGAGAAAATCATGCACCTTGCGGATCGCTCCCGTGACATCGGGAGGCGAAACGATCGTGCCGATGCGCCAGCCGGTGACGCTGAACGTCTTTGACGCGCCGCTGATCGTGATCGTGTGGTCGGCCATGCCCGGCAGCGTCGCGATCGGGATGTGCTCGCCCTCGTAATAGATGTGCTCGTAGATCTCGTCGGTGACGGCGAACGCGTCGTGGCGCTGGCATTGCTCGGCGATCGCCTCGAGCTCCACGCGCGACAACACGCGGCCCGTCGGATTATTGGGCGTGCAGACGATGATCGCGCGCGTCTTGGCGGTGAACGCCTGCGCGAGACGGTCCAGATCGAGCGGCGCGTCGGCGGACATCGGAACGAATACCGGCTTGGCGTCGCACAGGATCGCGTCGGGCCCGTAGTTCTCGTAGAACGGCTCGAAAATGACGACTTCATCACCGGGATCGATGATCCCCAGCAGCGCCGAGCCCATCGCTTCCGTCGCGCCGCACGCCACTGTGACCTGCGTCATTGGATCGACGGCCAGTCCGTACCAATCTTGGTACTTCGCGGCCAACGCGTTCCGCAGGCGGGCAGCACCCCAAGTGATGGCATACTGGTTGACGTCATCGCGGATCGCGCGGGCCGCCGCGTCTTTTAAGACGTCAGGGCAGGGGAAATTGGGAAAGCCCTGGGCGAGGTTGATGGCGCCGTGCTCGTTCGCGAGACGGGTCATCCCCCGGATCACCGATTCGGTAAAGCCGTGGGTGCGACGAGCAGTACGGGAGCGCATGACGGCCAAAGATAGCGCCTTGACGGCCGCTCCGGCCGGGGGTCAATTCGCTGGCCTCAAACCACGTACTGTCGTGAGCCACGCACTGTTCTTCCGCCGGTCACTCATCGTCGCGGGGCTCGCCATGACCGTCACGACGTGTCGTGACGCGTTCGAGCCCGGCGCCAGTCGCGCTGCCGCCCAACGTGTTTGCCACGCTAGTCGTCGGACCGACCCCGAAAGCCGCGGTCGTCGATCCCGTGTCGGGGCGTGTGTACGTGCCGACCAAGACAGACGACCTCGTGCGGGTGATTCAGCCGTGAGGCGTTAGAGCTTTAGCCTGAGGTTGATGTCCACCAGGACCGCATCGGGCGTGTCCACGAACACAACCCGATCGCGCATCTGACGGATGATCAAAGTCATCGGCGGGCCCTGGCCCTTGCCGCGGCCCATATTGCCGCGACGATAGAAGAGCACGCGGTCGTTGCCGCGGACTTCCATCCGTATCACTTCGAAGCCCCGACTGACCAGGACATCCCGCGCCGCGATGACGGCCCGGTTTGGAGCAACCACGAACTCTTTCTTCGGACCGCGACCTTGTGCGGCCGCGGGTAATGCGGCGACGGTGAGGGCAAGCACCAGCAACGTGCGATTCATGAAGAGCCTCCCATGGAGGGACAACATGCTACCCCATCAAAGAGTCACAAGACGTGATTTTCGTCACTTAAGCAGCAGCTTGGCGATCGTGTGCAGCTGCATGTTGCTCGTCCCTTCGTAAATCGTCCCGATCTTCGCATCCCGGTAGAACTTCTCGACCGGATACTCCTTGGTGTAGCCGTACCCGCCGAACAGCTCCACAGCGAGCGACGTCACGCGTTCCGCCACCTGCGACGCGAACAGCTTCGCCATCGCCGCTTCCTGTGTGTACGGCTGGTGCGCATCTTCAAGCCGGGCCGCATTGTAGACCATCAACCGTGCCGCCTCGAGCTCCGTGGCCGCCTGCGCGAGCTGAAACTGCACGCCTTGAAACTCGGCGACCGCCTTGCCGAATTGCTGCCGCTCCTTCACGTACTTGAGCGACGCCTCCAGCGCGCCACGCGCCACGCCGATCATCTGCGCGCCGATCCCGATTCGTCCGGTGTTCAGTGTTTCTATCGCGACCTTGTAGCCGACGCCGACGTCGCCGACGACGTTCGCGGCGGGCACCTCGCAGTGATCGAGAATCAGCTCCGCGGTTGACGACGCGCGGATGCCGAGCTTGTCCTCTTTCTTGCCGACGCTGAAACCCCTGAATCCGCGCTCGACGGCGAAGGCCGTGATTCCTTTATAACCCTTACTCATGTCTACATTAGCAAACACTAGAAAGAGGTGAGCCTCGGCCCCGTTCGTGATCCACAGCTTGCGGCCGTCGAGAATCCACTTGTCGCCCTGCTTGGACGCTTTCGTCTGCAACCCGAACGCATCGGACCCCGATCCGGCTTCGGAGAGCGCGTATGCGCCCACCAGATCAGAAGCCAGTCGCGGCAAATAGCGCTGCTTGATGTCGTCGGAGGCCCACTTGAGGAGCAGCGCGTTGACGAGCGTGTTCTGGACGTCCACGAAGATCGCGGCGGACGCATCCACGGCCGACAGCTCTTCCACGGCGAGCACGGTCATGAACAAGCTGCCGCCGGCGCCGCCGTGCGGCTCCGGGATCTCGATTCCCATGAGGCCGAGCTGGAAGAACTTCGGAATTAAAGCGGGATCGAGTTGAGCCGCCTGCTCCATGGCGGGGACGCGCGGGCGCACCTCTTGGTCCGCGAAATCGCGGACCGCGCCCTGAAACATCTGCTCTTCTTCGGAGAGCTGCGTGAGCGGGTTCACGCCTTCTTGTCGGACGGCCCCGCGGTCAGCATTTCGCGAATGCCTCCCAGCGAGCCGAGCACGCCGGTGGCTTCGTAAGGCATGTAGATCACTTTGTTGTTCTGCCCGGAGACCATTTCCTTCAGCGTTTCGATATAGCGGATGGCAATGAGGTACTGTGCCGGGTCCCCGCCCGTGCCCTTGATCGCCGCGGTGATGCGCTCGATCGCCTGCGCCTCCGCTTCGGCGACTTTGAGCCGTGCCGCTGCTTCCGCTTCGGCGTGCAGAATCTTTGCCGCCTTGTCGCCCTCCGCCGTGTTGATCTCCGACTGCCGGATGCCCTCGGCCGCGAGAATGCGCGACTGCCGCTCGGCGTCGGCAGTGATGATGGTCGCGCGCCGCTCCCGCTCGGCGCGCATCTGCTTCTCCATGGCGTCGCGGATGTCGCGCGGCGGGTTGATGTCCTTGAGCTCTACCCGGCTGACCTTGGAGCCCCACTTGTGCGTCGCCTCGTCCAGAATCGCGCGCAGCTTGGCGTTGATCGTATCACGCGACGACAGCACGTGATCGAGCTCCATCTCGCCGATCACGTTGCGGAGCGTCGTCTGGGTGAGCTTCTCGATCGCATCGGGCAGGTTGGCGATCTCGTAGGTCGCGCGTACCGGATCGGTGATCTGTGAATAGATGAGCGCGTCGATCTCGACGACGACGTTGTCCTTGGTAATCACGTTCTGCCGCGGAAACACGTAGACGGTCTCGCGCAGGTCGATGCGCTCGGTGCGGAAGCGGCGCGAGTAGCTGTCACCCGCCGGCGTGATGATCGTCTGGTGCCAGTCCACCGAGCGGGGACGGTCGATCATCGGCAGAACGAAGTTGATGCCCGAGCTAAGCGTCTTGTGATAGCGTCCCAGGCGCTCAATGATCATCGTCTGCGCCTGCTGGACCACGCGGATGCTCTTCGAGATCAGGACAATGACACCGAAAATGACCGCGCCGACGAGTATCGTGCCGCCCATTGCTCAGAGCTCCTTCTCGACCATGAGAGTCGTGCCGTCCACCTGAATGATCGTGACGGGCGTGCCGGGCTCGATCACCGTCGCATCGCTGGACGCACCCCGCCAGTCCTCGCCTTCCACCTTTACCCGTCCCGTTCCCCCCGGCCCGATGCGCTCCGTCACTATGCCCGTTTTGCCGAGCAGCGCGTCTACGCCGGTACGCAGGTCTGTCCCCGGGCCGAGCTGGAAGTAGTGCATGAGGCGGGGGCGGAGTCCCGCCATACTGACGATGCTGGACAGGGCGAACGCGATACCCTGGCTAACGATCCCCAGGCCGGGCACGAGCGCCACGACCCCGGCTACGGCCGCGCCGACCGCCAGGCACGCAACCCAGAATCCCGCGGTGAACATCTCCGCTACCAGGAGCGCAATCGCCGCGAGAAACCAAAGCAGCCAATCTTCCATATGGTTCAAAGCTGCAACCCTTACACGCGTTCCGCTATCCAACGAGCCAACTCCTTGTGGAGACGCTATGATCGCTCGCGCGCCGTTGCTCCTTTCCGCTGTTGCATTGTTCACCACTCCTGCTGTTGCTCAAACCTCACGCCATGTTCTCAAGGGCGACTCGGTCGCCGTCTACAACCTCGTCGGTGAGCTGCGCGTCGAAGCTGGATCAGGCAGCGACGTCGTCGTGGAGGTCCAACGCGGCGGCGCGGACGCCGCAAAGCTGGAGATCGCATCGGGGCCGCTGCGCGGCCGCGCAACGCTGCGCATCATCTATCCCGACGACGTCATCGTCATGCCCGAATGGGGCCGCGGCTGGAACACGACGCTGCGTGTGCGCGACGACGGCACGTTCGGCGACGACGGCGACCGGGGGGGGGCCGGCCGGCATCGCGGCTGGATGGGCGATGGGCATGAAGTGCGGATCACGGGCCGGTCCCGCAACGGGCTCGAAGCATTCGCCGATCTGCGCGTGACCGTCCCCGCGGGAAAGACCATTGGTCTCTATCTCGGCGTCGGCAAAGCATTCCTCACGAACGTGGACGGCGCGATTCGAGTGTCGGTCGCATCGGCCGACGTCGCCGCCGATCGCACGCGCGGCTCGCTGCGCATTGGGACCGGGTCGGGAAACGTGGACCTGCGCACCGCATCGGGCGACGTGAAGCTGGAGACCGGCTCAGGCGAGATCACCGTTTCCGGCATGCAGGGGACGCGTCTAGAGCTCTCGACGGGCTCCGGCAACGTCACGCTCACGGACGGAAAGGCCGGCGACCTGCACGTCGAAACGGGGTCGGGCGATATCGAAGCGACATCCTCGTCAGGGGACGACCTGTCGTTCAGCACGGGCAGCGGCAACGTGAACGTGGCGCTCGTCGCGACCTTCAACTCGCTACACATCGAGACCGGCTCGGGCGACGTCACGCTCCGCGTGCCGCCGACGCTCGGCGCTCAAGTGGATCTCGACACCGGGAGCGGCGACATCGATCTGGGTGGGTTGACGCTGCAGGTGCGCCGCATCGAGCACGATCACATCACCGGCACCATGGGCGACGGGCGCGCCCGGCTGTCGGTCGAGACGGGATCGGGAAACGTGCGGCTACAGAAGCTCTAGTTTTCGGCGATCCTTCTTGGTCGGCCGGCCCTTGCCCTGGTAGGCAGGGGTCGGCGCGATTTTGTGGGCCTCCGCGAGTCGCTCGCGCGCGGCCCGGCCCTCGGGAGATTCGTCGTACAGCAGCTGCGCGTCGCGCGACGGCCCGCGGCGCTCCGATATGGCGCGTACGGTCACGAGCCATTCGTACGGTCCGATCCGCAGCCGCAGCGCGTCCCCCACCTGGAGCGGCTTTGCCGGTTTGGCGCGCGCGCCGTTGACGTGAACCTTTCCTCCGGCGACGGCCGCTGCCGCGAGCGCGCGCGTCTTGAAGAAGCGCGCGGCCCAGAGCCAGCGGTCGAGCCGGACCCTATCCGCATCCATGCCGAAAGGTATTATCTGCGCCATGAAATGGCTCGTCATCATCGTCGGTGGAATCTTCACGCTGGTCATCCTGATGGCGTTGATCGGCTTCTTGGTGCCGCGCGAGCATCGCGCCACCAGCAGCGTCACGCTGCACCAGCCGGCGGACAGCGTCTGGAAAGTCGTACGCGACTTCGGCGGGCTCACGGCGTGGTGGCCGGAGATGAAGGAGTCCGCGCGGCTGCCGGATCGCGACGGGCAAGAGGTGTGGCGTCAGAAAATGAGCGGCTTCGACGTGCCGCTCGTGGTGCTGGAATCCAATCCGCCGCGGCATCTCGTGACGAAGATCGACGCGGGGTCGGGCGCAGCGTTCGGCGGGACCTGGACCTACGAGCTGATGCCGGACTCCGGAGCGACGGCCACGCGCATCAGCGTGACCGAAGCGGGATGGATCGGCAATCCGCTGTTTCGCTTCCTGTCACGCTTCGTGTTCGGCTACTACGGATCGCTCGACGGCTATCTGAAGGCGCTCGGGAAGCGCTTCGGCGAGTCGGTGCAGCCCGCGCATAGCTAGCGACTACGGAGCTTCGTCAGGAGCCGCAGAATCTCCAGATACAGCCAGATCAGGGTCACCATCAACCCAAACGCGCCGTACCACTCCATGAACTTGGGCGCGCCGTGCTCAGCGCCTTTCTCGATGAAGTCGAAATCGAGCACCAGATTCAGCGCCGCGATGACTACGACGAATACGCTGAAGCCGATGCCGAGCGCGCTGCCTTCATGCAGGAACGGGATGCGAATCCCCCAGAAGCTTAGGCCCATCGCCACCAGATAGAAAATCGCGATCCCACCCGTTGCGGCGACGATACCGAGTCGGAAGTTCTGCGTGACGGGAATGAGCCGTGAGCGATAGGCGATCAGCAACGCGAACAGCGTTCCGAATGTCAGCGCGACCGCCTGAATGACGATGCCGTGATACCGCGCTTCGGCGATCGCGGAGATCGCGCCGAGGGCGAGTCCTTCGAGCGCGGCGTAGACGGGCGCGGTAAACGGTGACGCGGCAGGCTTGAAGATCGTGATCAAGGCGACCACGAAACCGCCGAGCAATCCCCCCCACAGATATCCCTGGATCGGCTCCCCAGCGGAGGTCTGCAGCCAGGTCCACGTCGCGGTCGCGACGAGCACGAGCAGCAGGAATCCGGCGCGATTGACGGTTCCCTCAATGGTCATCCCCTCGCCGGCGGCGATGGGCCCGTAGCGCTCGAAGGTCTTGGCGTTCAGAGCAGGGTTACTGGTGCGCATTCAATCTCCGGGATGAGGAGCGAACCCAAACTAACGAGTCGCGCTGAGATAATCCACGGCGACGTGCGCAAGTGCGCGCACACCAACAGGAAGCGCCGCCTCATCCACAAAAAAGCGCGGCGAGTGGTTCGGTGCGACCGTGCGTGGGTCGGTCCCGGGCGGCGCTATACCGAGAAAGAAAAACAGGCCCGGAACGCGCTCCTGATAGCGCGAGAAATCTTCAGCGGGTGTGAGCGGTTGATTGAGCTGCACCTTGTTGGCGCCTGCCACTTGCCGCAGCGTGGGGAGCATCCGCTCGGTGAGTGCCGGGTCGTTGTACGTCACGGGAGGGCCCGTATCGACCGTGACGACGGCAGCGGCACCGGCGCTCTGCGCAATCGACTCAGCCGTGCGCCGCACTCGCTGGTGAATGTCCCGGCGCACCGCGGCGTCGAAGGTTCGAATCGTCCCGATCATCACGAGGGAGTCGGGAATGATGTTGTAGCGCACGCCGCCATTGATGGCGCCGACCGTCACGATCGCAGGCGCCGCGGTGACGTCCACCTGACGACTCACGATGGTCTGAAGTCCCACCACGATCTGCGCGGCGACCACGATGGGATCGATGCCGGCCCACGGCTGCGCCCCGTGCGTCTGCCGGCCGCGCACGACGACCCGAAATGCGTCGGAGCTGGCCATGGTGCCGCCCGGCCGGTAGCGAATCTCGCCCACGGGGAAGGGAAACACGTGCAGCCCGAAGATCGCGCCGGGCCGGGGGTTCTCGAGCACGCCCTCCTCGATCATCAGCTCGGCGCCGCCACGTTCGCCCGTTGGGACGCCTTCCTCCGCCGGTTGAAAAATGAACTTGACCGTCCCCGGCAGATCGCGACGCATGCCGGCGAGCACCTCCGCCGCGCCCATCAGCATCGCAACGTGGGCGTCGTGGCCGCAGGCGTGCATCACGCCGACTTCCTGGCCGTTATAGGTCGCGCGCACCTTCGATGCGAACGGAACGTCCACTTCCTCCGTGACGGGCAGCGCATCCATATCGGCGCGCAGCGCCACGACCGGCCCCGGCCTGCCGCCCCGCAGCACTCCGACGACACCGGTGTGCGCGACGCCGGTGCGCACCTCCATGCCCAGGGCGCGCAGATGCTGCGCGACGAGGTCGGCGGTGCGCGTCTCGCGGTTCGACAGCTCGGGATGCGCGTGAATGTCGCGCCGCCAGGCGACGACCTGCTCCTGCACCCGCGCGGCGCGGCGATCGATTTCGGCATCGAGCCGGCTCGCCTGGGCGTGGAGCGAAACCGAGACGACCAGGGTCAGGATCTGCAGCAGAGCGACGCGCATGGCAGGCTCTCGAGAGGTTGGGGGGTGGGCGTCTGACGACTCGTTAGACGCCGATATCTTCATTCCACAACTCGGGGTGCGTCCGGATGAATTCGGTCATCATGCGGATGCAGGTGGGATCCTGACGCACCTCGAGTGAGACACCGCGGCTGGACAGCAGCTCTTCCTCACCACGAAATGTCTTGTTCTCGCCGATGATCACGCGACGAATTCCGTACAGCAGAATCGCTCCGCTGCACATCGCGCACGGCGAGAGTGTCGTGTAAAGCGTCGCGTCGCGATATACCGCTGCCGCCAAGCGTCCCGCGTTCTCGAGCGCATCCATTTCGCCGTGCAGCACCGCGCTGCCTTTTTGCACCCGACGATTGTGCCCACGGCCGATGATCTTGCCCTGCGAGACGAGCACCGAGCCGATTGGAATCCCGCCTTCGCGATAGCCTTGCTCCGCCTCCGCGATCGCCGCCGCGAGCGACGGGTCGCTGGTCATGATGCGGCGCTCGCGACCATCGCGTCGTACTCGAACACGTTCGGTCCCCGCGGCGCCTCGTGTGCGATGCGCACCATGGCGTGCGCCACGTCGGCCGCCTGAATCGGGCGATAACGCCGCAACCTGCCGAAGAGAACGAGCGTCATGAGCGGAGCTACCGCCATGGCGATCCGTTCGCCGAGGCGGAACTGCGACCGTTCGCCGAGCAGCAGCGAAGGCCGGAAGATCTGGATCGCACGATAGGGCAGCTTCCGCACGTCAGCCTCCGTTTCACCCTTCACACGGCTGTAGAAGACGCGGGACGCGGGGTCTGCTCCCACCGCGCTGACAAGTAGGAACTGCGTGGCGCCCGCGCGTAGGCCCGCGCGTGCGACGCCCACCACAAAGCCGTGATCGACACGGCGAAACGCCTCCTGCGAGCCCGCTTGCTTGATCGTCGTGCCGAGGCAGCAGAACACGTCATCGGCGTGCGGCAGGTCCACCGCGGCTTCGAGCGCGCCGAGATTGACGACGCGCTGCTCGAGTTTACCGTGCCGCTCGGATGTCGTGCGGCGGCCGACGGTCACGACCCGCTCCCACTGCGCGTCCGCGAGCAGGAACTTGAGGACGTGACTGCCGACGAGGCCGGTGGCTCCAGCGAGAAGGGCGGTGCGGCTCACGCGTTGATGAGCTTGCGCACTTCGGCATGCGCTACGGCGACGGTCGGCTCTTCTTGCAGCAGCCGGTAATAGCGCTGTTGGAAATCCGCCCCTTCGGCATCGGGGCGCAAGCGGTCGCGCACTTGAGCCAGGAGGAGCTCGGCCGCGTTTGACGCATCGGGAGCCGGCGGGTCCGCATCCAGCCAGTCGTCGATCTGCACGATGAGCGCCGAGATTGGGCGGAGCCAATAAAACCACGGATCGTTCAAGACCAGCTGCAGTAACGCTCCGCTGCCATCGACGCGCCCGTGCTGCCGCTCGTAGCGGATGCGCTCCGCCTCGAGCAGGGCTCGATGCACGTGGAGCAACGCGTGGTGGGCCTGTTCGAGTCGTTGTCGTTGCGTCAAGGACTCCATGGGTGTCATTCTACTCTGACCATGCCCTTCCTGCTCCTCGTGCTTGCGCAGATCTCCGAGGCCGTGCAACACCGTCCGTTGGTCGCGGTGCCGCTGCTCTTCGGCGCCGGGCTCCTGACGAGCCTGAATCCGTGCATCTACCCGATGATTCCGATCACGGCTGGAACGCTCGCGGGTGTGAACGTCGCAGGGCGCACGCGGCGCCACACGGTGGGCCTGACGCTCACCTACGTCAGCGGCCTCGCCCTCTTCTACGCGCTGCTCGGCATGATCGCGGGGTTGAGCGGATCGTTGTTCGGCACGATCGGGGCGAGCTTCTGGGCGCGGCTCGCGATCGGCAATCTGCTGCTCGTGTTCGCGTTGGCGATGCTGGAAGTCATTCCCGTCCGTTTGCCTCCGCGGCTCGCCGCGTGGGCCGGCGGCCTGGGCGGCGGCTCCTATCCGGCGGTGTTCCTGCTGGGCGCGACCTCCGGTCTCGTGGCGGCGCCGTGCGGTGCGCCCGCATTCGCAGCAGTACTCACGTGGGTGGCGACGACACGAAGCGGCCTGCTGGGCTTCATCTACCTTTTCGTCTTCTCGCTGGGCATGACCGCGCTGCTGGTGGTCGTGGGGTTATTCTCGGGCACGCTGTCGACGCTGCCGCGGGCGGGGGCATGGATGTCGTGGATCAAAAAGGCGGCAGGTGTGGTTCTACTGCTCATGGCTGAATACTATTTCGTCAAAGCGGGGCAGGTATGGTGAAAACGTGCGTGGTGCGTGGTGCGTTGTGCGTGAGTCTGGTCTTGGCACCCGCGCTGCTGCGCGCGCAGGATGTGATTGGTATCCCCGTCGGTGAAACGCCTCCCGCGGTCACACTCGAGGATCTGAACGGCAATCCGGTCGCGCTGTCGCAGTGGGTGGGGAAGAAGCCCGTCATCGTCGAATTCTGGGCGACGTGGTGCCCGATTTGCGCCGAGCTGCTGCCGCGCATGGAGGCGGCGCAGAAGAAATACGGCGATCGCGCCGAGTTTTTGGTCGTTGCGGTTGCGGTGAATCAGAGCAAGAACAGCGTCCGCCGCCATCTCGAGCGGCATACGATGCCGTTCACGTTCCTGTGGGATGGGAATGGCGCAGCGGTGAGAGCGTTTCAGGCTCCCGCAACGTCGTATGTGGCGGTGCTCGATGCCCGGGGACGAGTCGTCTATACGGGAATCGGTGCGGATCAAAACATTGAGGCGGCGATGGAGTCAGCTTTCGCCGCCCCATCGCCGCCCCTTCGCCGCCCTTAGTGCGCCGTCGTATCCACTGGTACTAGCTTCGCAATCGCCGCTCCCAACTCCGTATACGCCGTTGGATCAATCTCCCGGAACGGCGTCGCCCGATACGCGATTTTCCCGTCGGGTCCCACGACGAAGAGGTTGCGGTTCGTCATGCTCGGATAGCGCGCGATCGCGCCGTACTGCTTCGCCACCGTGAGTGCGGTATCGGTCGCGAACAAAAACGGGTACTCGGCGTCGCGCGCCCACGAGGCGAGCGCCGTGTCGGGATCGGCGCTGATGGCGATGAGGACTACGTTGCGGCCGTTTTTGAAAACCTGTGCGTACTGATCACGGTACGCATTCATTTGCACCGTTCAGCCACGCGTTCGCGCTTTGTAGAAG
>DASYTD010000013.1:0-19539 GCA_036002655.1 Gemmatimonadales bacterium | reverse complement strand
TACTTCCGCCGCCTGGAGCGCACGCCGCCGACGATCAACATCGCGACGTTTGTCGGCGCGACGCAGCTGCGCCGTGCGGTCATCGGGGACGAGGACCGCAAGGCCACTCCGGCGGAGCTTGCGCGCATGGAGGCCCTCGTGGATACCGCGATGCGGCAGGGTGCGCTGGGACTATCCACCTCGCTGATCTACGCGCCGGCGATCTACGCTCCGACGGACGAGCTCATCGCGCTCGCGCGCGTGGCACGCCGCTACGGCGGCATCTACGCGACGCACATGCGCAATGAGGGGGCGGGTATCGATGGCGCGCTCGATGAGACATTCCAGATCGCGCGTGCGGCCGACATCCCCGTCGAGATCTGGCATCTGAAAGTGTCGGGGCGGCCCAACTGGGGCCGCATGCCTCACGTACTCGCGCGCATTGACTCGGCGCGGGCCGCGGGCATCGATGTGACGGCTGATCAGTATTCCTACATCGCGTCCGCCACGTCACTCGATGCCACGATTCCCGTGTGGGCGCTCTCGGGTGGACGGGATTCCTTGCTTATCCGGCTGCGCGATCCAGTCACTCGCGCACGCATCCGGCAGGAGATGGTCGGGCCGGCCGCGGCGAAGCGGGGCGAGAACATGTACCGCGGGGCCGATGGCGCCGACGGCATCCTGATCGCGAGCACGTTCGAAGACTCGCTCAAGTACCTCCAGGGCAAGCGCGTCGGCGAGATCGCGCGGGGGCGGGGGCGCGATCCTGTCGAGACGCTGTTCGACATCCTGCTCGCCGATCACAGCCGCACCGGTGCGATCTACTTTTCGATGAACGAGCAGGATCTGCAGGCCGCGATGAAGACGTGGTGGGTGGCGGTCAACACCGATTACGGCGGCGTCGCCCCCGATGGGCCGTTCGCAGACATCAGTCCGCATCCGCGCACCTACGGCTCGTTCACGCGGATCCTCGGCCGCTACGTGCGCGACCAGAAGCTGATGCCGCTCGAGTACGCCGTGCGCAAGATGACGTCGCTCGCGACGCAACGTGTGGGCCTCACCGACCGCGGGCTGATCCGGCCGGGCATGTTTGCGGACATCACCGTCTTCAATCCGGCGACCGTCATGGATCGCGCGACGTTCGAGAAGCCGCACCAGACCTCGGCGGGCATCGAGTACGTGCTGGTGAACGGACAAGTCGTGTTGCGGAAGGGGCAGCTGACGAGCGCGCGGCCGGGCCGGGGATTGCGGGGGCCGGGATACCGCGAATCCCGCTAACGTGACGCTCGGAAGACTGCTTCTCGCGTGGCTGCCCGTGGCGGCTCTCTTCGCGCTCGCACCACCGGTTGGCTATCGCTGGGACTTGCCGCCCGACGAGCGCTACTTCGTTTGGTCCTTCAATCGCTGGGAAATCGGCTGGCGTCTGGCGGAAGCGAGCGTGGTCACCTTGTTCGCCTCGCTCTGGTTCGATTCGCTCGGCGCGGGACAATGGTGGCTCCCGTTCCTGCTCGTCGCTTTGCTGGTCGCGTTCCCGCGCCGGCTCGTGATGTGGCAACATGTCGAGCCGCTGCGACGACGCCATTTGCTGGCCCACGCCTCGCTCGATGTCGTCCGTTACCTCGTTGCCGGTGCCCTGCTCGCCTGGCGTCTTTCGTAGCTATCTTCGCTGGACCAATGACAAACGTTCGCCTGACTGCGCTTTCGCACGGCGCCGGCTGAGCCTGCAAACTCGGCCCCGCCGAGTTGGCGCAGGTCTTGCGCCACGTGCCGACCCTCACGGACCCACGCATCCTGGTCGATGCTTCGACGCGGGACGACGCCGCCGTGTACCGGTTGACGGCCGATCGCGCGATCGTCGCGACCGTGGATTTCTTCACGCCAATCGTGGACGATGCGTATGACTTTGGGCGGATCGCGGCCGCGAACGCGTTCTCCGACGTCTACGCGATGGGTGGAACGCCGCTGCTCGCGCTCAACCTTGTCGGCTGGCCGCGCGATAAGCTGCCGTATGAATTGCTGGGCGACGTGCTGCGCGGCGGCGCGGACGTCGCGCGCGAGGCCGGGGCCTTTGTCCTCGGTGGCCACTCAGTGGACGATCCTGAGCCCAAGTACGGTATGGTCGCGATTGGGGAGGTCCATCCCGATCGCATCGTCACGCTGGCGGGCGCGCAGGCGGGTGACGCGCTCGTTCTCACCAAGCCAATCGGGACCGGCGTGCTCACGACCGCGTTGAAACGCGATCTCGCGAGCGCGGCGGACCTCGCACCAGCCGTGAAATCCATGGCGACGCTGAATGCCGGCGCGGCGCGCGCGATGCTCGCCTCGGGCGCGCACGCGGCAACCGACGTCACCGGGTTCGGCCTGCTCGGCCATCTGCACAACATCCTTGTGGCGAGTGGGAAGTCGGCCGCAATCGATGCGGGCGCTGTGCCACTCCTGCCCAAAGCGGCCGAGCTCGCGGAACGCGGCGCCGTTCCGGGCGGAACCAACCGCAACCGCGAAGCGCTCTCGCCGCACGTGAGCTTCGATCCCGCCGTCCCGGAACCCGTTCGCACGCTGCTCTTCGATGCGCAAACGTCGGGAGGGCTGTTGATCGCCGTGCCGCCCGAACGTGTCGAATCGGTCATGGCCGCGCTCGAGCGTGAAGCGACGCCCGCCGCGGCGCGAATCGGCCGCATTACCGCGGGGACGCCCGGGGCGATCCAGGTGACCTGAATGCGCGTCCCGCCGATCCCCGAGTACCGCTCCCTCACACCCGAGGCACTGGATGCGCTGGAACGCGCCGTGCGCGATCATCTTCGGGTAGCGCTGCGGCGCCGCGGGATGGAATATGTCGTGGTGGCCGAGCGTCTCGAAACGAGCGGACGTGACGACGTGCTCACGGGGCGGCTCCCGATGACGGGAGAGCTCCTGAATTTTCCGCTGCGAGATCTGGAGAGCTTCGCGGTGCTGCCCTGAGCACCACGATCAATCATGTTCACCCGCCTGTTGGTCGGTCTGGACGGCAGCCCCAGCGCTGACGAAGCGTTGGAGCAGGCGGTGCTGCTCGGCCATCGTTTCAAGGCCACGCTGGTCGTGGCTCACGTGAAGGAAACGTTCGGGCGAGGGCAGCGTGCCTCGGACTCCGGCGAGCTGCTGCGGCGGGCGGAGGAGCGGGTCAAGGATGCCCAACTCGCCGTCGAAACGATCCTCAAACACGGGAATCCAGATACGGAGCTCGCTGTGCTGGCGCGCGACGTGGACACGGTCCTGGTGGGACGACGCGGCAGGTCCTCGCCGACACAAGCCATCGGGAAGACCGTCGCGTCGCTGATCCGGATTGCCGAGCACAGCGTGATCGTGTGCGGCAGCAAACCGTCGCCGATGAATGCCTGCGCCATCGCGTACGACGGGCGCGAGACGGCGCAGCGGGCCCTGGAGCTCGTGGCGCGCTTCGCCAGCGTCACCCACAGCACTGTGCACATTATCCATGCGACGATCGACCCTGCCGTCGGAACGATGGTCGTCGGTGAGGCGGAAGCCGTGCTGTCGCTGCAAGGCGTCGCGTTCGTCACGCACCTCGAGCACGGCACACCCGGCGCGGCGGTGGCGCGCATTGTCGAACGGACAAAATGCGATGCCTTGTTCGCCGGAGCGCACGTGGGATCGGGACGCCGCAGCGACGTGACCGTTTCGCACGCGGAGGAGATCCTGCTGAATACCGACATCCCGGTGGTGATCCAGCCATGACCGCGCCCCCTCCCTTCGTGCTGGTGCACGCCGACGAGAGCTGCCTGGGCAACGATTCGACGAAGCCCAGCCGGGGCGGGAATGCGGCGTTGCTCGAGGCGCCGGCGGGCGACCGCGTGGCGCGGTGGGACTTCTACGAGTGTTCGCCGCAGACGACCAACAACAAGATGGCGCTGGCCGGCGCAATCGCGGCGTTAGAATGGATTCGACGCCAGTGGCGGCACGCGCTCGTCCGTTTCGTCTCCGACTCCGAGTACCTCATCAAGGGCATGACCGAATGGAGCAAGGACTGGCAGGCGCGCGGGTGGCGCCGCAAGACCGGCGTCCTCGAAAACGCCGAGCTGTGGCAGAAGCTGGTCCAGGTAGCGGCGGCGCACACGGTGGATTGGCGCTGGGTGCGAGGCCACAACGAGCACGTCAAGAACGAGTACGCGAATGCCGTGGCGATCCGCTCAGCCGAGCAGCAGGAGCGGTCCAACGGGCTGATACCCTCCGGCTTCGATACCTGGCTCGCGCAACAGCGCGCCCGCGGCAAGTACGTGGACTTCGATCCCGACGAGGAGCTGTATGAGCGCAAGTAAGGACGGCGTGTCGGCCAACACGCATGCCAATAACCTGCTCCCGGACGGCGCGGTGGTTCCCTCCGTGGACCGCATTCCTCTCTACGAGGTGTACATGCGGATGGCGGAGGAGTTGGCCAAGCGCTCGACGTGCGTGCGCCTGCAGGTCGGCACGGTCGTCACCGACCAGCGTCTGGAGAACGTCCTCGCGATCGGCTACAACGGCAACGCGCGCGGCCTGCCGAACAAATGCGACTCCGCCGTGCCGGGCAATTGCGGCTGCATTCACTCCGAGATGAACGCGCTCGTGAAGGCGCCGGGCAACGTGCGCGACAAGGTCGTGTTCGTCAGCGCCTCGCCCTGCGTGATGTGCGCCAAGCTGATCATCAACTCCGGCGTGACGCACGTGTTTTATCGCAAAGCGTACCGCGATCCGTCGGGCGTGGAGGTGTTACAGCAGGGCGGCGTGGTTCCCGTGTTGTACGACCGCTGGATGAGCGCGTGGCGGAATGGTGCGTAAGCCAGACGATCGCCCCTCGGGATTACGCGCCCTGAGAGGGCGCGCTCGGCGCGGAGTGCGCCCTTCAAGGGCGCACTACATGCCGAGCCCGGGCTCTTAGCCCGGGACACCAACGATGGACGAACTCGACCGTCTTTTCGGACTGCTCGTCACGGCGCTCGCGCGGGAAACACGGGTCGCGGTCCCGTTCCCCGCTTCCGAGGTGTACGAGCGCCTCGTGCCCTATCGCTCCAATCGCTCGCGCCTGAACGTCGCCACACACCAGGACTATGAGATGGCGGTGTTGCGGCTGCTCGCCGGCGAGCGCGGCTACCTGCAGCTCGAACCGGAGACCGTGCGCGACGCGATGCAGCGCGAGATCGCGACGATCAACCCCGATCCGGCCTACTTCCGCACGTTCCCGGACGCACAAGTGATGGTGAACGGGCGAGCTGCCGAGCGCGTGCTGATGGCGGATCGCGCCTACGCTCCACCACTCGAGGACGATGAAGACGAGCTCCTGGACACGACGGGCGAGAACCCCATACCCGCCCCCGCCCTCCCAGGCCCCCCGCCCACTCCGTTCGTGCATCCGGCGCGGTTTCGCGTCGCCCGCCCGCCCAACACGTTGTCCGAGAACCAATGCGAGTACTGCGGGGGCGTATTACCGTCGAATCGCGACGTGCGGTTCTGTCCCCACTGCGGTCAGCCGCAGGAAGGGGATCTCAAGTGTCCGGCGTGTGGCAGCGCGGTGGACGTCGGATGGGCGTATTGCCTGAGTTGCGGGAAGCCGACGGGATTCGAATGACGGGCGGACGGACGGGCCGACGGGCGGACGGGCGGGCGGGCGGTTGAAGGCACATCCTGTCGCGGTGATCGCGGGTGATGGCATTGGACCCGAGGTCATCGACGCTGCGGTCCCGATTATTGATCGTGCCGCTGCAAAGCACGGTTTCGCGCTCGCGTGGGAGCGCCTGCCCTACTCTGCGGATCACTATCTCAGGACGAAAGAGACGTTACCCGACGCCGCGTTCCGTCACCTCCGGGACGACATGGAGGCAGTTTTTCTTGGTGCCTTGGGCGATCCACGTGTTCCGGGCAATGAACACGCGCGTGACATCCTACTGGGTCTACGCTTCAGACTCGATTTGTACGTCAATTTCCGACCAGTCGTACTTCTGCATCCGGAGTTGACCCCCTTACGGTTACCGCCCGTCGGCCCGTCCGCCCGTCCGCCCATCGATTTCGTGATCTTCCGCGAGAACACCGAAGGCCAGTACACCGGCCGCGGCCGCTCGAGCGGCGATGAGCATGTCGCGGAAGAAGTGAACACCGGGAAGGGCGTCGAGCGCATCATTCGCGCCGCGTTCGAGTGGGCCAAGGCACATGGCAAGACCCGCGTCACGATGAGTGACAAGTCCAACGCCATCCCCACGCACAAGGTCTGGCAGGAAAAGTTCAAGTCGGTCGCCGCCGAGTATCGGGACATCCCGGCCGAGCACCGCTACGTCGATGCGCTGGCGCTGGAACTGGTGCGCGAGCCGACGCGCTTTCAGGTCATCGTGACCAACAATCTCTACGGTGACATTCTGTCGGATCTGGGCGCGGGGCTCGTGGGCGGTGTGGGCGTCGCCGCGAGTGCAAACTCGCATCCAGGCCGCCGCGGGGGCCTGTTCGAGCCGGTGCACGGCTCCGCGCCGCCACTCGCCGGGAAAGGGATCGCCAATCCCGTCGCTGCGGTGCTGACGGGAGCCTTGATGGTGGAGCAGCTAGGGTATCCCGCCGCCGCGCGCGATCTGGAGCGCGCCGTCAGGGAGGCCATCGCTGACGGCGCGCGCACTCCGGACATTGGCGGGAAGTCGAGCACGCGTGAGGTCGCCGCCGCCATCGCAGCCCTTTTGTAGCGGCTATATTCCCCCGAGTCTCATTGCGGAGTCATTCCCATGAAAACCCAGGGCGCCAATAAAGATGTCGTCTTCCTGTCCGGTGTGCGGACGGGATTCGGCGCATTCGGCGGCTCGTTGAAGGACTTGTCGGCCATCGACTTGGGGGCGGCAGCGTCCCGTCACGCCATCCAGCGCTCCGGTGTTCCGGCCAGCGATTTCGGCCACGTCGTCTTCGGCAACGCACTCCAGACCTCGGCGGATGCGATCTATTTGGCCCGCCACGTCGGCCTCAAAGCCGGCCTGCCAATCGAAACGCCGGCCGTCACGGTGAATCGTCTGTGCGGGTCGGGTTTCGAGGCGATCACGCAAGGCGCTCAGCTGATTCTGCTCGGCGAAGCGGAAGCGGTGCTCGCCGGCGGCGCGGAGTCCATGAGCCAGGCGCCCCACGTCGTGCGTGGCGCGCGCTGGGGCCTGCGACTGGGACCGGCGCCGCTCGAGGACCTGCTGTGGGAGTCGTTGAAGGATCCCCAGTGCGGCCTGTCCATGGCTGAGACCGCTGAGAGCCTGGCCGAGCAGTACAAGCTGACGCGCAAAGAGGTGGACGAAGTCGCGGTCGCTTCTCAAAAGCGCGCCAAGCAGGCATGGGACGCATGTGCTTTCCAGGATGAAGTCGTCCCGGTGACGGTCAAAGTGAAGGGTAAGGAAGTCGAGTTCCGCGCGGACGAGCACATGCGGCCCGACACGACGCTCGAGATCCTCAGCGCGCTCAAGCCCTACTTCAAGAAGGATGGGCTCGTGACGGCGGGTAACGCGTCGGGCATCTCGGACGGCGGCGCGGCCACCGTGCTCGCCAGTGAGGAGTATGCCCGCGCGCATGGCTTGAAGCCGCTCGGCCGCCTCGTCGCGTGGGCCGTCGCCGGCGTCGAGCCGAAGCACATGGGCATCGGCCCCGCGCCCGCCGCCCGCAAGGCGCTCGAGAAGGCGAAGATGAAACTCGAGCAGATGGATCTCGTCGAAGTGAACGAAGCCTTCGCGCCGCAATACCTGGCCGTCGAACGGGAGCTGGGTCTGGATCGTAATCGCACGAACGCGTGCGGCGGCGCGATCGCCATCGGGCATCCGCTGGCGGCGAGCGGCACGCGCATCACGATCCACCTGCTGCACGCGCTGCGTCGCGAGAAAAAGCGGTTCGGACTCGGCTCCGCGTGCATCGGCGGCGGGCAAGGAGCGGCCGTCATCGTCGAAGCGTTATGAGCGACATTCTCCTCACGGCTATCGGAGCGATCGCCCTCTACCTGTTTGCGGGGCTGCGCGTGCTACGGGAGTACGAGCGAGGCGTCTACTTCCTGCTTGGCCACCTGCGTCCCACCAAGGGGCCGGGACTGGTTTTCCTGCCGCCACTGCTCGCCAAGATGCAGAAGGTGTCGCTGCGCGTGATGGCGATTGATGTTCCGCCACAGGACGTCATCACCCGCGACAATATCTCGATCAAGGTCAACGCGGTGTTGTACATGCGCGTGAAGACGCCCGACAAGGCCGTCGTGGGTGTCGAGAATTATCTCTACGCGACCAGCCAGCTCGCGCAGACGACGCTGCGCTCCGTGCTGGGCGAGACCGAGATGGACGAGCTGCTCGCGAACCGTGACAAGATCAACGCCATCCTACGGCAGATCATCGACACGCGCGCCGAGGATTGGGGCGTCGAGGTCTCGGCGGTCGAGGTGAAGGATGTGGACCTGCCGCCGGAGATGAAGCGCGCGATGGCGCGTCAGGCTGAAGCCGAGCGCGAGCGTCGCGCCAAAGTCATCAACGCCGAAGGCGAGCTGCAGGCGGCGGAGAAGCTGGCGCAAGCCGCGCACATCATCGGCAAGGAGCCGGCCGCGATTCAGCTGCGCTACCTCCAGACGGTCAACGAGATCGCGTCCGAAAACAACTCCACGACGATCTTTCCCATTCCAATCGACCTGTTCAAGGTCTTCATGGAGCGGCTTGCGCCTTCCGCTCCTTCCCGAGCACTCCCGGAAACGACGGGGGGCGAGCGCCTGCCGGCGCCACGGAACAAGGGAAAGGCAAAGGTCTGATGGGGAAGGACCTCATCAGCCGGGACGCGCTGGAGCGGATCATCAAGCGCGCCGCGGAGCTGCAGGCCGGCGAACACGACATCGGCGATGGGCTCACGAGCAATGAGGTCCTGGCGCTCGGCAAGGACGTCGGAATACCGGACCGCTACCTGCGCCAGGCGATGCTCGAGGAGCAGACGCGCACGGCGCCCGAAGTCGCCACAGGCACGTGGGCTTGGCTCACCGGTCCGCGGACGATCGTCGCGCACCGCGTCGTGCCAGGAGATCGGGCGGCGGTTGAGCGGGCGCTCAGCCGGTGGATGACTGAAGAAGAGCTCCTGCAGCCCAAACGCCACTTTGCCGACCGCACCTCGTGGGAGCCCAAAGCGGGGGCCTTCGCGTCGATTCAACGTGCCCTGGCCGGGAGGCGACGCTATTCACTCGCGCGGGCTGGAGAGATCACCGCTCAGGTCGTTCAGCTCGAGCCGGGATTCTGCCTGGCGCGGCTCGAGGCGGACATCCGTCAGGAGCGCACGAAACGGATCTCAGGAGGCACCGTGATGGCGGTGTTGGGCTGGGGGCTGAGCGGCGCAACCGCGCTCATCGCTCCGCCCCTCGCGCTGGCGCAGGCATTGATGCTCGTGCCTGGGATCGGCCTGACGATCGGGGGTGCCATGGTCGCGCGTACGTACCGCGGAGCCAATGAGCGGATGCAGGTAGCGCTGGAGCAGGTGCTTGACCGGCTCGAGCGCGGCGAGATTCGCGCCGCCAGCGGACAAGCCGCGTTGCCTGGAGCGCAGACGTTCGTGCGGATCGCCGAAGAAGTGCGCAAAGCATTCGACAATCCCCGGCCTAAGCCGCGGAGCTGAGGAGCGTCATGGCAGAAGTGAAACGGGTGGGGGTGCTGGGGTGCGGGCTCATGGGCAGCGGCATCGCGCAGGTCGCGGCCACCGTGGGTTACGACACGATCGTGCGCGACGTATCGCAAGAGCTGCTCGACCGCGGGCGTGCGGGCATCGAAAAATCGCTCGCCAAATTCGTCGAAAAGGGAAAGCTCCAAGCCGCCGATCGCGACGCGACCCTCAAGCGCCTGACGTTCACGACCGCCGTCACCGACCTGAAGCCGGTGGATATCGTGATCGAAGCGATCACCGAGGATCTGGCGCTGAAGAACGCGCTCTTCAAGGAGCTGGACGGGCTGTGCGGGGCCGGCACCATCTTCGCGTCCAACACCTCGAGCCTCACGATCGCGGAGATGGCGGCAGCCACGAAGCGGCCCGATCGGTTCGTGGGGCTGCACTTCTTCAATCCTGTTCCACTGATGGCGCTCGTGGAAGTCGTCCGGACCGTGACGACCTCCGAAGCGACGTTCAAGCGGGCTTTCACGTTCGCGGCATCACTGCGCAAAGAGCCCGTCGCTGCCAAAGACAACTCCGGTTTCATCGTGAACCTGCTGCTCGTGCCCTACCTGCTGGATGCGATTCGCGCCGTCGAGCGCGGGGTGGGCAGCGTGCCGGACATCGACAAGGCGATGCAGCTCGGCTGCGGATACCCCATGGGTCCGCTGACTCTGCTGGACTTCGTTGGACTCGATACGACGCACCACATCGCCGAGATCATGTTCAAGGAGTATCGCGAGCCACGCTATGCGCCGCCGCCGCTGCTCAAGCGGATGGTGCTGGCAGGGATGTATGGCAAGAAGAGCGGCAAAGGCTTTTACGACTACTCGGCGAACCCACCCATCGTGAACAACCTGGGGCTCTAATGCTCGGCTACGACGCTGCTCGCTGGCACGCGGTTCTCAACGATCTTCCCGCCGCCCTGCTCGTCGTCGCGGTGTTGTTCGATCTCGCGGCCGCGGCATCCAAGCGCGAGTCGCTGATCTGGGCGGGCATTTGGACGCTCTGGGCCGGGGTGATCGGCGGTTGGGCGGCGGTCGTGGCGGGGAAACTCGCCGAGGCTTCGCTCGAGCACGGCGAAGCGATCCACGCGATCATGGAGAGTCACGAGCGCATCGCGATCATGACGATGAGCCTCTTTACCATCGTGCTCATTTGGAAAATGGCGCGCCGCTTCACGATGCCGGCGCAGGAGCTGGCGCTCACCCGCGCGCTCAGCATCGTCGGCATCGTGGGGCTTGTCTGGACCGCCGTGCTCGGCGGCAAGCTGGTGTTCGAACACGCGGCCGGCATTCCCACCCAGACGCTGCAGACTGAGGTCCAGAACCGGGCGGCGGGACATGAGCACGGGACGCCCGCGGATACCGCGGGAGCGACACACACGCACCCCCCCGGCACACCGCCGCACTCGCATTGAATGCGGAATTCGGAATGCGAAATGCGGAATCGATGGGCTGGGTCGTATAGCGCGAAGCTTGCAGTGAAATTCCGCATTTCGCATTCCGCATTCGCAATTCTGTTTGTCGCCTGCACGCCGGCTACGACGCGGCCGTCATTCTCTCCTTTTCCCGAAGCGCTGCATGCGGTGATCAACGCGTCGCCCGCTGCCGTAACGCAAGCAGCGCGAGCGCTGCTCACCGCCGACACAATTCCGGTCCGGTTCGCGAGCGCCCGCGACGCATGGCTCGAGACGGGGGAGTTTGCCGGAACGTACCGGCTGCGACTGTGGGCGGATCCCGACGTGCCCGGCAAGGCGCGCGTCACGATTGAAGCGGTGTACCGGCCCCTTGAGGATCCGTCACGCACGCCGCGCGATCTCGAACGCGCGGCGCCGCCGGGCTCGCCGGGGCGGCTCCGGGCCGAGCAGCTCCTCGCGGGCTTGAAAGACAAGCTTGGAGTCACGACCTACTAGCCTGCGGCGCCATGCTGGCAGCTTCGGCTGGCCGGAATGGGTCGCGCTAGGAGGCTGGTGCGCGCTGGGGCTGATGCTCCGCCACTAGGCCTTGCACCCACTTCTCCATCTGGTCCAAATCGAGCGCGGCATCACGGCACGGCCCATTGGGGAGCTGCATCGTCAGGCCGAGGACGGGCAGTTTCCCGGCGACGTCCCGCAGGCCGGTCATCATGTCACGCTCGCACGCCACTGCAACGACTGCGCGAGGACGGCGCTCACGAATCACGCGCCGCGCCAGCTGGCCGCGCGTGGCGACGAAGACGGGAACCTCGTAGCGACCGGCGATCTCCAGCACGCCATCCAGCGCCTGCTTCGATAGACAACGCGGAATCAGCACCAGCAGCTCGCCCTTCCCCACCGTGCGGCCGCGCCGGACGGCGAGTGTGTTGTAGACGTCTATCGCCGCATGCTCGACCCAGTCGCGTTTGCCAAAGCCGCGCGCGATCAAGGACGTGTAGTTCATGAGCTGCAAATACGGACCCCGTTCGAGCAAACGCTCGGGCAAGAGATTCCTGCCGCCGTAGTACGACGCCGCCAGCAGGCTCAGATACAGCGTCTTGAGACCGGCAAAGACCGCCAGGGTAATCCACAGGACCTTGGGAAGCGGCTGCCACAGTGCCGCCAGCCGCGGCCCGACCAGAAATAGGAGAACAGCCACGGCGACCGTAGCGGCCGCGACGGTCAAGATCGCGAACCTAAAGAACAGCCCCGGCGCCGCCGAGAAATCGCCGCCGCCTGGAAGTGGCCGGCCGTTCCATTCATCCCACTCGTGCCCCAAGCGCCGATCCACTTCTATATGGATCAGCTGCGCGCGAGGAGCAGCCGGCGGGGCCGGGGGGGCCGGGGGGGCCGGGGGGGCGGGGGGAGCCGGTGGAGACGCTGGAGAGGCCATCGGGGAACGAAGCTTCACGTGATGGTTGGCTGGTGTCAAGTTTCTGGCGTGTCCACCTTGCCCGTACGACCTGCTGTCACAACTGATGCACGCACTCGCGCCGCTTATTCGGAAGGCGCCGGCATTTACCGCATTATCCCCGCCGCCGCTGCGGTTCCGACTTCTGTCAACGACGTTGTCGAGCTGGTTCGGTGGGCCGCTGCCACACGCACGGCCCTGATCCCGCGTGGGGCCGGCAGCGGCATGCCGGGGGGCAACGTCGGCAGCGGCGTGATCGTGGACCTCAGCACCGGCTTCTCCGAGCTCGTCGTCGATCCCCACGCCCGGCAGGCGCGAGCCGGTGCTTCCGTCACCTGGGCGGAGGTGAATGACGCCGCCAAACCCTACGGCCTGCGCCTCCCGCCCGATCCGTCGTCAGGAGCGTTCGCCACGAGCGGCGGCATGGTCGCCACGAACGCCGCGGGGCCACGCACAGTGCGCTACGGCAGCGTGAGGACGTGGGTGGACGGGTTGGAGATTGTCGGCGCCGATGGAAGGACTCGGACGGTAAAACGGGGAGCAGGGAGCGGGGAGCAGTTTGCCCTGACACCGGACACCCGACGCCTGATCGCCAAAGCCTTCCCCAAGACTCGGAAGAACTCCTGCGGCTACGCGCTCGACCGCTTTGCGCAAACGGGCGACGAAGTGGACCTGCTGGTTGGCTCCGAGGGAACGCTTGCGATCGTAACGGCCGTGCATTGGCACCTCGACCCGATTCCCCCGGACATCGCGGGCGCTGCGTTAGGCTTCGCCGATCTCGAGACGATGACCGAGGCCGTTCCGTACCTCGTCTCCCTCAAGCCGTCGGCGCTCGAGCTGATCGACAGCACGCTGCTGCAATTCGTGCCCGAGGCGCCCAGGGTCGGTTGCCTGCTGCTGGTGGAGTTCGAGCGCGAAACGGCGGCGGCGGTACGGGGCGTGGTGGGTGACGCGGTCCGCGGTCTCAAGCATGCGGTGATACACGTCGAGACCGCGGTGGACCGGGCCGGGTTGGAGCAGCTTTGGAGCGTGCGGCGCCTCGCGTCGCCGGCGCTCGCCCGCCTCCCGGCTTCGCAACGCTCGCTCCAGATCATCGAGGACGGCTGCGTCCCCCTCGACTTCCTCGGCGACTACGTCGCCGGTCTACGACTGGCCGCCGAACGCCACGGGATTCCCGTGGCGATCTTTGGCCACGCCGGCGACGGCCACGTGCATGTGAACGCGCTTCCCGATACCACGCGGGAGGGTTGGCGCGATGCGCTCGCGCGGCTGTTCGAAGAGGTCACGGCGCTGCTGGTCCGCCTCCGCGGTGTGCCGTCAGGGGAGCACGGCGTCGGCCGGCTGCGCGCGGGCGTGCTGGAGCGGTTCTACGGAAAAGCAGTGATGGAGTTATTCGGCGACGTGAAGCGCGCCTATGACCCGCTGTCCATCTTGAATCCCGGTGTTATCATTCCGGCGGTCGACTGGAATCCAATCACCCGATTGAAGGTCGGAGACGACGCGGCGGCTATTCCCGACGACGTCGCTGCCCGCCTGCGAGAGATCGAGCGCACTGCGTCATGGGCCACACCCAAACTCGAACTGACCCGGTAGCAGCCGAGGCGCCGGTGGAAATCTTCCGCGCCTCCCGCGTCTCACTCCTTGCCCGCCCGCAGTTCGTCGAGCCCGAGCACCTCCCGGTCAAATGGCGCGGCGATGCCAGCGACGGCGAGCGCCTGGCCGAGTATGCCGGCCGGCTCTGCTACATGAGCCAGCACAATCCGGTCAACCGCACCACGGCCGAGTATCTGGAGAACATCAAGAAGCAGGGCCACGGCTCGGTCTTGGAGCACGCGGTCTACGTTCTGCTGATCGAGGGGATCTCGCGGTCCTGCTCGCACGAGCTGGTCCGGCATCGCGCCGGTTTCGGCTATTCCCAGATCTCGCAGCGCTATGTGGACGAGTCGCACGCCGCCTTCGTGATGCCGCCGGCCGTCGCGGGCGATCCGAAGCTCGAGGAGGACTGGTTGCGGCAGGTCACCGAAGCGCAGGCCGCCTACGTCCGGTCGGTCGAGGGCTTGATGCAGCGCTACGAGTGGGTGGCGGACAAGGTGCACCGGCGCAAATTGGCGCGCGAGGCGGCACGCAGCGTGCTGCCGAACGCGACCGAGGTGAAGATCGTCGTCTCGGGGAACGCGCGCGCGTGGCGCACGATGCTGGAGCTGCGCTGCGGCGAGGGCGCCGAGCTGGAGATTCGTCGCATGGCGGTCGCCGTGTTGCGACTGTTGCAGCGCGAAGCCGGCGCGCTGTTCTCCGATTTCGAGATCTACGTTGCCGACGACAAACAGGAAGCGGCGCGCGTCGAGTATCATAAGGTGTAACTGCGTCGAAACAAGACGTCAAAAAGAAAATCGTCGAAAGTAAAGTCGTCAAAAAGAAAGTCGTCGACGAAACCCCTCGAAAGAAAATCGTCGTCTCTCTCTTGCGCATCCAATCATCATTTCGTATTCTGGGTTTACATGCGAATAGGTCTCGCATACAATGAAAAACCCGACGCTGCGCCTGCGTCGGACGCGTACGCAGAATGGGACGACCCATCTACCATCGATGCGGTCGACCAGGCTCTGAGTCTCTTCGGCACCGTCGTTCGTCTCGAGGCCGACGAATTCTTTCCGCAAAAACTGTCACTCGCGCATCCCGACATCGTCTTCAACATGGCCGAGGGACTGCACGGCCCGTGCCGCGAATCGCACGTCCCCGCGCTGTGCGAATACCTGAACATCCCGTACACCGGCTCCGACCCGCTCACCTTGGCGTTGACGCTGCACAAGGGACGCACCAAGGAGATCCTCGCGTATCGCGGCGTTCCGACCGCGCCGTTCCGCGTGATCGAAGACGTGGCGGACCTCGACAGGCTGCCCCTTCCCTACCCGCTGTTCGTCAAGCCCGTCGCGGAAGGTTCCGGCAAAGGGATATTCGTCAATAACGTGTGCGGCTCGCCCGTGCAGCTGGCGGAGCGCGTGCCCTTTCTCTTAGAGCGCTACGCCCAGCCCGTCCTCGTCGAGACCTATCTGCCCGGCCCCGAGTTCACGGTCGCGATCCTCGGCAACAACGGCGACGTGCGTTGCCTCCCGGTCGTCGGATTCGATTTCGGGACACTGCCTCCCGGCGCGCCGCCCGTCTACGGCTACGAAGCAAAGTGGATCTGGGACACGCCCGAGCACCCGCTCGAGATCTTCCAGTGTCCGCCCACCGGCGTGTCCGAGTCGCTGTGCCGCGAAACCGAGCGCGTCGCGCTCGACGCGTACCGCGCGCTCGGCTGCCGCGATTGGTGCCGCATCGACGTCCGCGTGGATCGCTTCGGCGTGCCCAACGTCGTCGAGCTGAACCCGCTTCCCGGGATCATTCCCGATCCGGACATGAATTCCTGCTTCCCCAAGGCCGCGCGCGTCGCCGGCTACGGGTACGACGAGCTGATCCAGGAAGTGGTGCGGATCGCCTGGAAACGCATCACGGGACGCACGATCCCCGACGCGGCGGCGGCGGTGAGCGCGTGAAGGTCATTATCCTCTATGATCCTGGAGCCGAGGACTGGACTGCCGAGGACGTCGCCGGGGTGATGCAAGCGGTAGACGATATCGCAAGCATCTTCGGTTCCCTCGGCCATCAGGTCCAGCGCGTCCCCGTCCGGCATGACATGCGGTGGTTCCACTACTGCCGCCGTGCCGATCTCGTCTTCAATCTCTGCGAAGGCGTGCGCGGCGTCGCGCAGTGGGAGGATCACGTCGTCGGCACGCTGGAGCTGGCGGGCATCGCGTACACCGGCTGCGGGCCCTGGACCACGGCGGCGTGCCGCCGCAAAGCGGTCGCGAACACGCTGCTCGAGCGCGCCGGATTGCCCGTGCCCCGGTGGACGCTGGCGCAAGGCAAGATCGAAGACGACTTCCCGCTCCCCGCGATCGTGAAGCCGGCCGCCGAAGACGCCAGCGCCGGCCTCGATCGCCAGTCGGTCGTGAGCGATCGCAAGGGCCTCAAGGCGCGCATCGCCGCCATGACCGAGCGGTTCGACGAGGTGCTGGTCCAGCAGTACATCCCCGGCCGGGAGTTCAACGTCGGCATCGTCGGCGAGCGCACCCTGCCCGTCGCCGAGATCGACTTCAGTGGGATGCCGGAAGGCGTCTGGCCCATCCTGACCTATGCCGCCAAGTGGCACGTCGGATCGCCCGAGGACCTCGGCAGCCGGCCCGTGTGTCCCGCGCAAATCTCCCAGCGCTATGCCGACCGCTTGTGCCGGCTGGCGGAAGCCGCATGGCGAACGATGCAGGGGAAGAGCTACGGGCGGGTGGACCTGCGCGTCGACGACGCCGGCAAGCCGTGGGTGCTCGAGGTGAACCCCAACCCCGACCTCACGGACGAAGCCGGCCTGTCGCGGATGGCGAAGGCAGCGGGGTGGGACTACTCGGAGCTGATCCGCCGCATCGCCGAGGCGGCGCTGCGGGAGGCACAGGGAGAGAAGGCCGCGCGTGAGCTGCTCGCTGCGCCCCGTCGGGCGCGCACACCGCGCACGGCTTGAGCAGCTGACACGGCGCACGGGCCTCTTCCGCGAGGGAGAGGTCGCGACCGCGGTCGAGCTGCTGGACGAGTGCCTGGGCGGAGACGACGACTATCGGTTCGTCGGCGCATTCGACGACGATCAGCTCGTCGGATACGCCTGCTGGGGCCCGACGCCCGGCACCGACGCGACGCACGATCTCTACTGGATCGTCGTTGACCGGGAGCGGCAAGGATCCGGTGTCGGAACGCAGTTGCTCGGCGAGGTGGAGCAGCGGCTGATGGCTGACGGCTGTCGGCTCGTAGTTGTCGAGACCAGCTCACGCGCCGACTACGAGCCCACGCGCCGGTTTTACGAAGCACGCGGCTACGCCAGGACCGCGACGATCCCGGAGTATTACGCGCCGGGCGACGATCTGGTGGTCTTTACCAAGGATCTTACGCGTGGAGACTTGGCAAGAGCTGCTCCGTAAAAAGAGCATCGCCTCCCTCGAAGCGCTGGCCGCGCGCTTCGGGCCGGAACACGTCGGCGCAATCGACCGGCTCCGGCAGGCCGCTGACAATTTCGAGTTCCGCATCTCCCCGGCCATGGTGGACCTGATCAAGTCGCCCGGGGATCCGATCTGGCGCCAGTACGTCCCGACCGTGCAGGAGCTGGAAGTCCATGACGGCATCGTGGACTCCCTCGAGGAAGATGCGAACTCGCCGGTGCCCAACATCACGCATCGCTATCCCGATCGCGCGCTGTTTCTCGTGTCGCCCGTGTGCGCGGCGTACTGCCGCTTCTGCACCCGCCGCCGCAAGGTCGGCGATCCCGAGAAGATCCCGATGGCGCAGCTCGAGTCCGCGTTCCGCTATCTTGAGGAGCACCAGGAAATTCGCGATGTCATCATGTCCGGCGGCGACCCCCTGCTCCTCTCCGACCGCCGCATTGACGACATCTGCAAGCGGCTGCGCAGTATTCCGCACCTCGAGGTGCTGCGGATCGGCAGTCGCGTGCCGTGCCACCTCCCCGAGCGGGTGACGCCGGCGCTGTGCGCGATCCTGAAACAGTACCACCCGCTCTACATCAACACGCATTTCAATCACCCCGACGAGCTGACGCCCGCCGCGGTGCAGGCGCTCGCGATGCTCGCCGACGCCGGCATCCCCCTCGGCTGCCAGACGGTGCTGCTCAAGGGCGTGAATGACGATGCGGACGTGATGAAGCTGCTCATGCAGCGGCTGCTCGCCGCGCGGGTGCGGCCCTACTACATCTATATGTGCGACCAGGTGGCCGGTGCGGAGCATTTCCGGACAACGGTCGAGAAGGGGCTGGAGATCATCAAGGCGCTGCGGGGATGGACCTCGGGGCTCGCCGTGCCGCACTTCGTGATCGATGCCCCGGGTGGAGGTGGCAAGATTCCGCTGCTGCCCGAGTACGTGGTGAAGCTGACGGATAAAGAGGTCATCCTCCGCAACTACGCGGGCAAGGTGTACCGCTACGCGCAGCCGCTCGAGCCCGTTTTGGTGGGGTGATTCGCCTACTTGACGGTCCGGCGGGCTCCCGTATATTTATGTGGTGAGACGCATAAACATGCTACGACCCCCGCGCCACTCCATTATGCTGGCAAATACGCATGTCCCATCTCCAGGGAGCGGCGGGGTGCAATAGCGTGCAGCAAACACCCGACCCCAATCAGCCCGCTCCCAGACCGGAGCGGGCTTTTCGTTTGCTCGACCCATGGCGCGAGCGCGACGCCTGCGGCGTCGGCTTCGTCGCCCGCGCCGATGGCGCGCGCTCCTCCCACATACTGTCGATGGCGCTCACAGCCGTCGCCCGTCTCGCGCACCGCGGCGCCGCTTCGAACGATCGGTCCGGTGACGGCGCCGGCGTCCTGACGCAGATCCCTCACCGCTTGCTCGGGGTCGGACCGGCGGAGCGCGTCGCCCTCGGCATGTTCTTCCTGCCCGCATCGCGCCCGGAGCTCGACACCGCGCTCGATCTGATCGAAAGCGTCCTGGTCACGCTCGGGATGTCGGTGCTGGGCTGGCGCGTCGTGCCGGTGGATGGTGGCGTACTCGGCCCACTGGCCGCGGCGCATCAACCGGTAATCCGCCAGGTATTCGTGGGTCCGCCGTTGGGGCCGCTCAACGCCCCAGTGTGGGAGCGGCGGCTCTATCTCGCCCGGCGGGTCATCGAGCGCCGCGCCGCGAAGGCAGGGCTCGATCTCTTCGTGTGTTCTTTATCCTGCCGAACGGTGGTCTATAAGGCGCTGCTCGTCGGCACCGAGCTGCCGGGATTCTACGCCGATCTGCGCTCGCCGTTATTCGAGACCGCCATCGCGGTCTTTCACCAGCGCTATTCGACGAACACCATGCCGAGCTGGCCACTGGCGCAGCCGTTCCGCATGCTCGCCCACAACGGCGAGATCAATACGCTGTGGGGCAATCGCAACGCGATGCAGGCTCGGGAGCCTGCCCTCGCCGCACCCGCATGGGAAAGAGACGTCGAGCAGCTGAAGCCCGTGATCTGGGCGGAAGGAAGCGACTC
>DASYTD010000012.1:0-13370 GCA_036002655.1 Gemmatimonadales bacterium | reverse complement strand
GCCTACCGATAAGGAGCTGCGCAAATGGCCGCCGCATTCGATGGCCGGCTCGCACGAAGCGGAAATTGTCGCCGAGCTGGCGCCGCAACGCGGCGACGTCGTGTGGGGCAAGCAGCATTACTCGCCGTTCATGAATCCCGGGTTCGAGCAGATGTTGCTCGAGCGCGGGATTACGAAGCTTTACATCACCGGCCTGCACACCGACTGCTGCGCGCGCCATACGTCGGGCGACGCCTTCCAGCGCGGATTCGATCTCGTGTGGGTGACCGATGCGCTCCAGGCATTCACCGACGAAGCCCACAAAGCCGGCCTCGGCTACTTCGAGGCTTGGTATGCGACGGATCCGAAGAGCCAACTGAAGACGGTGGATGAGCTTGTGGAGGAGTGGAGTAGGGAACCGGCGGTCGTGTAATTCCCACCCTGAAGGGTGGGCTCGGCCATCACGGTCCTTAAGGACAACGTGTGCCGAGCGCACCCTTTGGGGTGTGGAACATCACCTGAAAAACAGCAACGGAATCAGCACAAACAGCGGTAACAGAATTCCCACGCTGTAAGCCATATAGCCGAAGAACGACGGCATCTTTAAGCCGTTTTCTTCGGCTATTGCTTTCACCATGAAGTTGGGCGCGTTGCCGATATAGGTGTTCGCTCCCATGAACACCGCGCCCGTCGAAATCGCGGCGAGCAGCTTCGCGGATTGGGGATCGAGCACGAGGGCGCCGATGTAGGGCCCGTGCGGCGCCACGCCGTGGAGCCCGGCCGCGCTCGCCGCGAACGCGAGATAGGTCGGCGCGTTGTCGAGCACACTCGACAGCGCCCCCGTCGTCCAGAAGAACTGCCATGGCTGCGTCACGCCAAAGCGGATTCCCAGCACGGTGCGCGTGCCTTGGCTCCAGGCGTTCAGGATCTCGAGCACCGGAGCCATCGTCGCGAAGATCGCCGCGAACAGAATCGCGACCTCGATGATCGGCGCGAACGTGAACGCGTTGCGCTCGCGGTTTTCGCGCGGCGTTGCGGCATAGGCGACAACGGCGAGCAGCACGATCGCGAGCTCCTGCGTGCCGGGACGCCAAGGCTTGCCCGCCGACGCCGCGAGGCCGGCGCCGAGGATCGTGGCGAGCACGCCGAGCAGCGCCGCGATGGAAACTGCCCCCCGCACGCGCAACGGCTCGTGGAGCAGCACCTGCTCGTGCTGTGAGCCGGGCAGCTCTTTCTCGTCGCGGTCGAGCGCCCATTGGTCCCAGAGGTTGAACACGACCAGCAGGATGCCGTTGATCGTGAGCCATTGTGGCCACAGGCGCAGCGTCCACTCGAAGGGCACGCCTTTGAGGAAGCCGAGGAGCAGGGGTGGGTCGCCGATGGGCGTCAGCAGGCCGCCGCAGTTCGCGACGATAAAGATGAAGAAGACGACGATGTGCGCGACGCGCTTACGACGTTTGTTCGCCCGCAGGAGCGGCCGGATGAGCAGGACTGAAGCTCCCGTCGTACCCACGAGGTTGGCGAGTACTGCGCCGCAGCCAAGCATTCCGGTGTTTACGAGCGGCGTCCCGGACAGCGATCCCTCGATGTGAACCCCGCCCGCGATCACGTACAGCGCGCCGATCACAATGATGAATCCGAAGTATTCGTGTACCTTCTCGGCGAGCAGATGACGCCCCGGTTCCGTCATTCCCAGATACACGAGGATCGGCAGCGACACGATGGCCGCAACGAGCGCCTTGTTGCGGTTGTGGTGCCACCACCGCGGCTGGATGAGCGGCGCGAGCGCGACCGCGAGCAGCAGCGCCACGAAGGGTAGTGCGGTGGCGAGCGGGAGTTGAGCGCCGAGCATAAGTTGGCAACATGCTGCTGCTAGTGTGGGTGTTGGCGCAAGCCCCGGTCGCATTGCAGCCAGGCATGGTGATTACGCGCTCGGTGCGGGTCGTCCCGAAGACGTACCGGTTCTCCGGACCGCCGATCATCGTGCGCGGCGACAACATCGTCGTGGACTTCCGGGGCGCGACGCTCGAGGGCTCGGCGGCCGACACCGCGATTCGCGTCGAAGCCGGACGCAACGTCCGGCTCCTCGGCGCCCGCATTCACGGTTACAAGGTCGGCATCCTGGCCCGTGGGACTCAACAGCTGGTCCTCGAGAACAATGACCTGAGCCGCAACTGGCGGCCACGACTCTTCAGTCTGGTGGAGCATGAGAGCCTGGTCGATTGGCTGTCATTTCATCACAACGAAAAGGGGGAATGGCTGAGGTTCGCGGCGGCGATCTATCTCGAAGACGTGAACGGCGGGCAACTGCGCCATAATGTCGCGCTAGGTGGGATGAATGGATTGCTGCTTGTTCGCTCCAACGGTGTGCTGATTCGCGACAACAATTTCTCCTTCAATTCCGGTCTCGGCATCGGACTGTATCGCTCGTCCGACGACACCATCGTCCACAATCGACTCGATTACAACGTCCGGGGCTATAGCCACCGCTTCTATTCGCGGGGTCAGGACTCCGCCGACCTGCTCCTCTATGAGCAGAGCTCGCGCAACGTCGTCGCGTACAACTCCATGACTCACGGCGGCGATGGCGTGTTTCTGTGGGCGGGGCAGACGACGATGGACTCGGGGACGGGCGGCGCGAACGACAATCTGTTTTACGGCAACGACGTGAGCTATGCGACCGCGAACGGCGTCGAGGCCACGTTCAGCCGCAACAAGATCATCGCGAATCGGGCGTGGGGCAGCGAGTACGGCGTGTGGGGCGGCTACAGCTACGAGACGGAAATCAGCGGCAACGATTTCCGCGGCAACCGCACGGGGATCGCGATCGAGCATGGACAGGACAACACGATCGTCGGCAATCGCTTCGATCACGACTCGACCGCGATTCGCCTCTGGGCCGACTCGATCGCGCCGTCCGATTGGGGCTACCCGAAGCACCACGACACGCGGAGCAGGGACTATCGGATAACGGGCAACACTTTTATCGGAAACCGAACCGTGCTGAGCGTAAGAAACACAACTGGGTTAGACACAACCGATAGACCCACGCCTCTCCACGCCGTTCCACGCCTTCCAACGCCTTCGACCTATCCCGCATCTTCTCTGAGTCTTCGAGATCGGTCCGCCATCATCGTGGACGAGTGGGGCCCTTATGACTGGCGCTCGCCCAAGCTCTGGCCCGCCGGCGACTCGACCCGAGCCGTGCCACTGCACCTGGCCACATTGGGTCCGGCGGGTACGTGGCGCGTGGTTTCGAAACGCGGTGTAGCTGGCCTGTCCAAGGAATCCGGCCGCATCGGAGATACGATCGCCGTTACGCCGGAAGCCAGTTCAATCGGCGACTGGGAGTTGGTTTTGCAATCCCGGGGACAGCGGTTCTCCTACGGTCGCTTCGAGCCTCCGATTGAGTGGGACGTGAGATTCTTGGATTCGGCCGGGGTAGCGAGCCCCGCGGCCACGCCGCGGGGCACACCGCGTCTCGACCTCATGTGGTACCGTCCCCCGCGCACCTTCTCCTTCCTTCCCCGGAGTCACTGGTCGCTTGAGGCCACTGGGACGGTCACACTCCCGCCCGGGAAGTACTCGATCCGGACCATCAGCGACGACGCCGTTCGCGTCTGGATCGACGGGACGCTCGCGATTGACGCGTGGACGCCGCACGAATCGCAAGTGGATTACGCGCCGCTCGCCGCCGGCCGTCACGAGCTGCGCGTCGAGTATCGACAAGTGGATGGTTGGGTGGAGCTGCGGCTCGACATCATGCGCGGCTCAGAACGAAGCGTTGGATCCCCAGGGCCTCACTAGCCTCTCGCACGACCTTGTGATCGATCGTCAACGGCTCCGGCTTGCCGTAGTCGATGTCTCCCTGGAAGACAACGATCGTATGCCAATCGCCTGATAACGCGGACCACCACCGCAGTCCGGCAAACCCCTCCGCATGGAGCGCTGCCGCCACCGCTTGAGTCTTGGTGATCTCCCGGCTCGCCAACACATCCGGCGCGATCGCGTACTTCACCAGCACGGCGGGATCGCACAGATCCGCGATCTTGCTCTGCCATCGGCTGGCCGGTTGGCACTCGACGAGGGCGAGCGGCTTTCCCGACTCCATCAAGTCTTTGCGATCGATCTTCTGCCCCCGGAAGCGCTGCAGCTTCTCGGCGACCGCATGCACGGCGGACTCGGCGAGATAGACGACCAACCTGCCGGTCACGTCAAAGCGCCCGGAGCCCTGATTGGGATAGACGTAGCTAGGAGAGAACGGCTCGCCGGCTTTGGCGGCGGGATCAAACGGAAAGACCCGCCACGGCATTAGGCGAAGGCGCCGGCCTTTTCAGCCTCGATGGCGGCCACGACTTCGGAGAGCCGCCCCTGGCGGATCACATCGATCGGCCGGCGGTCACCGAGGTGCGCGTTCAAGCCTCGCAGCCATTTTGGGATGGATGCAATCTCCAAAAAACCTTGTAGGAGGGATATGACTGTGTCCAATCCAACAAGCTGCTCCCAGTTCTCGGGTGCGGGAGCCTCCCCCCGCTTCCAGCGCACCACGGCGCTGCGGTGCACGCCGAGGCTGCGTGCCAGGTCCGCGTCGTCGGGGAAGGCCACCTTGGCAACGTGGTAGCGCTGCTTGATCAGCGATTTATTGGCGCGAACTCGTCTGGCCATTACGCAACAATAATGTTGCGCGGATTAGGGGGCAAGGGCCGTTCGGATGAGGCGGCCAACTCGCTCTGCGGAACACCGCCCCGCGCCACGAGTACTTGCATCGGAGCGGCGCGTACAACAGCCGCGACGAGTACCCCGTATGCTCCCAGGAGCCGTTTTCATGCATGCTATTCCCGATCAAACCAGCGACTTCCTTGCACAACGCCTCGATGCCGCCCGAGACCTCTATCTCCTGGCTCTCGCCCTCGGCGAGCGCGGTTCACATCAGTTTGGCAGCCTCATTCAGGAAGCCCGCCTGCACTTCATCAACGTGATCGAGGAGGCCCGCATGGCGGGGCTCGATACGGTCGACATTCAGAACATGCTGGTGTCGCGCAGTCTTGACCTCGTCAACACGATTCGGCCCGATTTGCGGGACCGGTTGGAGGAGCTGTTGCGGGTATACGCGAACCCGCGCTAGGATCGGATTCACACCCTAAAGGGTGCACAGGCTTTAGCCTGTGACATCTCGTGAGATAGATTCCCGCTACCATGCGGGAAGAAGCCGCCATTATCGTCGGCGCCGGGCCCATCGGCCTGGCGTGCGCCATCTCCGCCAAACGCCGTGGCATCGATGCCCTGGTGATCGACGCCGGCGCCGTCGCCAATTCGATCGTGCGCTACCCAATCAACATGACGTTCTTCACGACGCCCGAGCGCCTCGAGATCGGCGACCATCCGCTCGTCTGCGCCGGCGCGAAAGCCACGCGCGAAGAAGCGCTGAAATACTACCGCGGCGTAGTCCGAGCGGAGAATATCCGCGTGCAAACCTACGCCAAGCTCGGCGGCGTGAGGCGGACGGATCACGGCTTCGACTGCGATATCCAGACTCGCACCGGGGCTGAACGGACTCAGGCTCAAAAGCTGGTTCTCGCGACCGGCTACTTCGACCATCCCAATCGCCTCAGCGTGCCCGGCGAAGAGCTGCCGCACGTGCGCCATTATTTCGACGAAGCGCATCTGTCGTACGGCCGCGACGTCGTCGTCATCGGGGGCAAGAACTCGGCGGTGGAAGCGGCGCTCCAGCTGTTCCGCGCCGGTGCCCGCACCACGATCATCTACCGCGGTACGACCTGGCCCAAGAGCGTGAAGTATTGGCTGCGCCCGGACCTCGAGAACCGCATCGAGGCGGGGGAGATCGCCGCGCGCCTCGGCAGCCAAGTCGTCGAAATCACGCCGCGCGACGTCCTGGTGCGTGGGGCGCTCGGCAATGAGGAGCGGATCCCCGCCGATAAGGTCTATCCGCTGATCGGCTTTCACCCCGATCTCGAGCTGTTCAAGCGCATCGGCATCGCATTCGATCCCGAATCGGGACGGCCCCAGATCAACGCCGAGACGCTGGAAACCAACGTTCCGGGCATGTACGTCGCGGGAAGTGTGACGGCGGGCACCAAGATCTCGGAGATCTTCATCGAGAACGGCCGCTTTGATGGGGAGAAGATCTTTGGCTCACTGTCCGAGAGAAAGCGTGCTCAGAACCTATACCAAGGGATTAGAAGGGAAACGGGCGAGTAGTCCCTTCCCATCCGGGATAGGCGGGCTAACTTGCGGACAATGTCCGAACTGCGCACCGCCTTAGCGGACGCCCTCGGCCCTTTGTATCGGATCGAGCGTGAAGTGCGGCCGGTAGGCGAATACCGGCTCTTCGTGGCAACTGAATCCCAAAGCGGCTCAGAGCTACTCGTCAAGGTTCTGCCGGCGGCGTTGTCGCTCGGCATCAACGACCTGCAGTTCGAGCGTGCCGTCTTGTTGCTCGGTGAGCAGCTGCGCCATCCGAATCTCGTGCGCACGCGCGGCGCGGGACGCGCGGGATCGTTCGTCTACCACACGCGGCCATTCGTGCCCGGCACGACGCTGCGCGCGTGGATCGGCAACAAGGGCGCGGTGCCGCTCGCGCGTACCGTGGAAATCCTGCGCGGCATTCTGAATGGGCTGGCGCACGCGCACGCGGCGGAGATCGCGCACGGCGAGCTGAAGGCCGAGAACGTCTTGCTCGCCGACGAAGGCGTCCTTGTCGCCGATACGGGGATTGCTGCTGCACTCGGCAAACCCGCGACGGCGCGCAATGACATGGCGGCCGTGCAGTCGCTCGCGCGCGAAATGCTCACCGGCTCCAAGCCGACGATCGGCGAAGAGCCGCTTGAGCACACGCGCACCTTACCGCTGTGGTTGACCGACTGGATGCGCTCGCGCTGGTCGGATGCCGGCCGAGCGCTCGCGGGCATGCGATCGCCGCCACCCTCTAGCTCCCAATCCTCTCAGCTCTTCGCCTGATCGCCCGCAGCCACATCCTGCGGATCAACCCGCTTCACATTCTCCACCCCTTCACCCTTCGGAGAGCACATCTGTGTCGCAGCGAAAGCTCTTTCTGATCGCCGTCGCGTTCGCCGTCACACCTGGAGCGCTGGTCGCCCAGGGGCAATTCGGGTCTGCGGTCGCCATCAGCGGTCGTGAGGTCTACGTCGGCCAGCCCGGCAATTCGTACGGCCCGGGGGTGGTGTATGTCTTCCGGCCGGACGCGCGCGGTGTCTGGCGCGCCGCCACCAAGATGACGATGCCGAACGCCGCCAATGGCGACGGCTTCGGCAGCGCGCTGGCGATGGACGGCAACACACTCTTGGTGAGCTCGTCCAAAGCCGATTCGGGCAGCGGCGCCGTGTACGTGTACACCCGCGCAGGCGCGGCCGGTTGGCGCGACAGCGGTCGCCTCACGGCGGCCAATCGGAAGGCGGCGGATGCGTTCGGCTCGAACATCGTCCTGGCGGGCGATCGGCTCTATGTATCGACCGCTCCGCAACGGGGACGTGCCGCCGTGGCGGTGTTCCGGAGATCCGGCAGCACCTGGGCCGCCGAAACCACGTTCACGCCGGCCGACACGATGCCCAACTCGTTCTACGGATCGGCGATCGCGGCATCGGGCAACCGTCTGATGATCGGATCGTTCCGCGCCGACTCCGGGACCGGAGCTGTCTACGTCTACAGCCACGATCCCTCCGGCGCTTGGAAGATGGAAACCCGCATGTCACCGCCGGGCCCGGTGACGGGCAAGAACAGCGCGTTCGGCGCGTCGATCCTGCTGCGTGGCGACACCGCCTTCATCGGCGCGACCCAGGATCGCGCCGCCGGCGCCGTCTGGATCTACAACCGCGACACCACGACCGGTCAATGGAATCCGCTGTCGCGCGCGCTGCCGTTCGACGGGTCGTTCGGCACGCGGTTTGGCGCTGCGCTCGCCGAAGTGGGGAATGAGCTGTGGGTGGGCGCGATTGGCGCGAATCAGTTCCAGGGACGCGTGTATCGCCTGGTGCGCGATTCTACGGGCTTTCCCAGCTCCACGAAGATGGGACTGCCGACGTTGACCGATGGCGACCGCTTTGGCGGCAAGATCACCGTTGCGGGTCCGCTCGCGGCCGTCGCGATCGGCAATGAGGATTTCGGTGAGGGCGGTGTCGCGTTGTACTCGCGCCGGCCCACCGGTGCGTGGACGGTCGCCGCGCACCTCGTGGGCGATGTGGCCTCGCTTGCCGCGATCACCGGCGCGCACCGCGAGTGCACGGGGGGCAAAGTCTCGATCTTCGATTGCAACCAGGTGGACCTGATGTCGTTCCTCCCCGTGTCCGCCATCGGCGGCACGCGGGGGGTGCAGCTGAGCGACATCTGGGGCTACAACGATCCGCAGACGGGTAAAGAGATCGCGATCGTGGGCCGCGTGGACGGCACCTCGTTCGTGGACATCACCGATCCGAGCCGCCCCGTCTACTTGGGCGATCTGCCGAAGACCGCGGGTTCGCCGGGGACGTTCTGGCGCGAGATCAAGACGTACAAGCATTACGCGTTCATCGTGTCGGACGCCGCGCGCAATCACGGCATGCAAGTGTTCGACCTCGACCGCCTGCGCGGCGTCACGCGGCCGCAGACGTTCACCCCGGACGCGCATTACACGATGGCGCACAGCGTGCACGACATCGCCGCCGACACGGTGAGCGGCTACGTCTATCTCACCGGCTCGAACGCGGGCGGCGAGATGTGCGGCGGCGGCCTGCATATGGTGGACGTGCGCGATCCGCTGCATCCCAAATTCGCGGGTTGCTTCTCCGATCCTCAGACCGGACGGCAGGGCACGGGCTACACGCATGACGCGCAGTGCGTCGTGTATCACGGCCCGACCACGAAGTACCAGGGACGCCAGATCTGCTTCGGATGGAACGAGACCCACCTCTCGATCGCCGACGTGACGGACAAGTCGCATCCGGTCGCGATCTCGCGCGCGACCTATCCGAACGTCGGCTACGCGCACCAGGGGTGGCTCACGGACGACCATCGCTATGCGTACGAGGACGATGAGCTGGACGAGATCCAGGGGTTGGTGGACGGGACGCGGACGTTGATCTGGGACGTGAGCGATCTCGAGAATCCGGTCTTGGCGGGCGAATACATCTCGAAGAACAAGGCCACCGACCACAACCTGTGGCTGGTCGGCAACACGATGTACCAGTCGAACTACGTCAGCGGGCTGCGCGTGCTCGACATCACCGATCGGCTGCACCCCAAGGAGATCGGCTTCTTCGACACGCATCCCGTGGGGCCCGACGAGCCAGGCTTCGAAGGGACGTGGGGCAATTATCCGTTCTTCAAGAGCGGCGTCGTGGCGGTGACGAGCATGTCGGAGGGCTTGTTCATTCTCAAGAAGCGGCCGACCGCCCCCGTTCCGTGAACCTGCTCCTTGCACTCCTGAGCCCGGTTCTTGTTTACGTAGCGAACCAGGCATCGGGCAAAGTGACGGTCATCAATGCGACAACCGATTCGATTGTCGCCACGGTTGACTTCACGACTCTGGGCTTCTCGGCGCATCCCAAGCCGCATCACATCGTCGTC
This sequence comes from Gemmatimonadales bacterium, assembly GCA_036002655.1. Taxonomy (GTDB): domain Bacteria; phylum Gemmatimonadota; class Gemmatimonadetes; order Gemmatimonadales; family GWC2-71-9; genus 20CM-2-65-7. Next base: position 3,812 of record DASYTD010000012.1, on the reverse strand, counting down.
GAGCCGGACGGATCGTACTGGTACGTCTCGCTCGTCGGCGACAACGCGGTCGTGAAGCTCGATCGTGCCAATCACGTCGTCGCCAAGGCCGAGACCGTGACGCCGGGGCTCTTGGCGATTGATCCCCAGAGCGACATGCTGTACGCGACGCGCTCGATGTCGGCGGTCAACGCGCCGGCGCGCATCGCGGTGATCAACCGGAAGACGATGACGCCCGAAGAAGTCGAAGTGTTGGTGCCGCGCCCGCATGGCCTCGCCGTCGCGCCCGATGGCAAGCACGCCTACGTCGCGAGCCTCGGCAGCAATCAGATCGCCGTGTACGACGCCCGGCGCGAGCAAGTCGGCATCGTGGAGGTGCCGGGGGGCGACACGAGCCAGGTGATCGTGCAGCTCGCCGTCTCGCCCGATGGGCGAACGCTCGTCGCCACGGCGCAGCTCACCGGACAGTTGCTGGTGTTCGACCTCGCCGATCCCGCGAAGCCCAAACTGGTGCAGCGCGTGGCGACGGGGCAGTGGCCGTGGCTCGTCACGTTCACGCCGGATGGGGCGGAAGTCTGGGTGCCGAACCAGCGGTCGAATGACGTGACCGTCGTGGACGCGAAGCACTGGAGCGTGCTGACGACTGTGAAGGGCGACTTCGCGCAGCCCGACGGAATCGCCATTTCGGGCGACGGTCGCCTGGTGTTCGTCGCGAATCACAACACGGACAACGTGATGAACATGGGCGGCATCAGCATGGCGATGCCGATGCCGGGCATGACGGCCGCGCCCGGCCGGGTCATCGTGATCGACGCCCGGCGGCGTGCCGTGGTGGGGCGCATCGACACCGCGCCCGACGGAGCGGGCCTCGGCGTTGGGGGAGGGAAACCCTGAGGTTGGCGCTCGCGCTGGTCGCGGTCACCGCTTGCGTACATCACACCGTACCGACCGCCCCGACCGCCGCAGTTGCTTTTGACCGCCGCAGTCTGTGGTTTGACCGCCGCATTTCTCCGTTTCCAGTTCTCGACTCCACCGGCCGCGCGCTCGCCTTGCCGTTCCTCGGCGGCTTCGAGCATCCTCGCCCACAGATCCTCGATATAGACGGCGACGGCGTGGTGGACCTCTTCATTCAAGAAGTGTCGGGACAGCTCGCGCTGTTTCAGCGCGGGTCGAGTAAAGCGTGGGAGCTGCGCGACCAGCGTTTTCACGGGCTCGACATCGGCGAGTGGTACCGGTTCGTGGACCTGGATGGCGACGGTCTCTCCGATCTCTTCGCTGAGTCGCCGCTCAGCAACATCCGCTACTACCGCAACACCGGCACACGCACCGCGCCGCGGTTTGTCGTCGCCGCCGATACGCTGAGGGACGTGCTGGGCGCGGTGATCTACGCCGACCGCCAGAACATCGCGCAATTCGCCGATATCGATTGCAACGGCAAGCTCGACATGCTGCTGGGCCGTGTTGACGGAACCATCACTCGCTACGAAATGGAGAACCTCGACGACCTCCACGCTCCTCGATTCCGGCTTTTGACGGAGCGCTTCGAAGACATTCAGATCATCGGCCAGCGCCAGCCATCGCTCCACGGCGCCAACACGATGTCGGTGTTCGATGTCGATGCCGACGGCGATCCCGACATTCTGTGGGGGGATTTCTTCGAGCCAGGCCTCCTGTGGATCAGGAACCAGGGCAGCTGCACCCACCCCGACTTTCATGGCGACCGGATTCCGTTTCCGCCCCCCCCCGCTGCCCCCCTCGAGACGAGCGGCTACAACGCGCCCGCCGCCGGCGATCTGAACGGCGACGGGCGGCTCGATCTCGCCGTGGGTGTGCTGGGCGGCGCGTTCAATCCGGTCAAGACGAGCACGGCAAATCTGTACGAGCTCGATCAGACGGCGCCCGGCGTGTGGACGGTGACGACCACGCACCTGCTCGATGGGCTGGATTTGGGTGCGGAGACGATCCCCGCCTTCGCCGATATCGATGGCGACGGCGACCTCGATCTGGCCGTCGGTACCAAGATCGAGCCGGAGAATCCGCGCAGCGGCGGGCTCTATTGGCTCGAGAACGTGGGATCACGCACGGCTCCGGCGTTCCGTCTGCGCGGGCATCTCAACGTGCTGCCCGCCTTTCACGACGCGCCGGCGTTCGGTGATCTCGACGGCGACGGCCGTCCCGACCTCGTCGTGGGCCAATTCCAGGATGCGGTGGCGTGGTATCGGAACAGCGGGACAGCCGGCGCGGGCCGGTTTGTCCTCGTGGACTCGGCGCTCGTGCGCCTGCCACGCGGCAGCAATGCGGTGCCCGAGCTCCACGACATCGACGCGGACGGCGATCTCGATCTCTTCCTGGGCGACGCGTCCGGCCGCATCGCGTTTTTCCAAAATGTTGGGACTGCGCAGGTCCCGCGCTTCACGCTGGTGAGCGACGACTACCTCGGCCAGCGTATCGGCCGTAGAGTCGTGCCGCGCTTTGTGGATCTGGACGGCGACGGCGCCGCAGAGCTGGTCGTGGGCACGGAAGCCGGCGGAGTGCCGGCCGTTTTTCGTGGCCGAGTACGTGATTCCAGTCTCACGGTGGGTTTGCCGCTTTACTCGGCGCCGGCGTTTGCCGATGTGCGCGGCACGGGCACTGCGGATGTGTTTGCCGGCGGCGCTGGCGGCGGAATCGTCTACTTTCGCGCGGATCGTTCCAAGTAGTTAACTCCGGCTAATCCCAAAACCATTTCATCGGACGATGCGCAGTGCCGCTGATTTTTTCTATTCTATGGCGGAGTTAGTCCACTCTATCCGGAGGCAGTCCATGTTTGCCGCTCTAGCGGTGATTCTCATCGTAGCCTGGTTATTGGGCTTCATCGTCTTCCACGTGACAGGGGGCCTGATTCACCTCCTGCTCGTGGTCGCGCTCGTTGCCTTCATTTGGCAACTCGTTGCTGGACGAAGCAGAACCAGCGTGTAGCGAAGATCACACTCATTTACCGGAGTTGATCATGGCCCGAATCAACCGCTCATCGAAGCCGGCGCAACGCAAGACCTCGCGGAAAACCCCCCGAGTCAAGAAGACGCGCGGCCGGTCCTCGATGTAATTCGCGGTCGTCGGGAGCTATCAGGCGGCGCGCACAACGGCGCCGCTTGATTTGCTCCTCCCAAGAACAGAGTCGAAATCATGGCACGCAGAACCAGTGCTGGCAGCAAACAAAAATCCAGTCGCGGCAAGAGCAACCAGCGCTCCAAACGCTCGCTGCTGTCGCGACTCAAGTTCTGGTAGCGTAAGTCCCAGCGGCCCTCGAGCTCGGCGCAGCTGCTGATCAGAGATGGACCGAGCAGCACGAGACCGCTTCGCAGCCATACAGCCAACCGGGCCAGGCGGGTAATGGAGCCTGGCCCGTTGTGTTATCCCCTCCCGACACTTCTCGGCGCAAATCGCGTATTGTTCGAGTCCCCTCTCGAGAGCTCGTGATGGTAAAGCCTGTCTTGCAGTTGGCCGCCGTTGGTCTCGTCGGCATCGGTCTCTGGAAAATCGCCTCCGTCTTTCTCCTTCCGTTGTTGTTCCTGGTCGTGAAGATCGCGTTGATCGCCGGTTTGATCATGCTGGCCTTCTGGTTCTTCAATAAGAAGGACCGCCGACCGGACACACCGCCCGCCTCCGAATAGTGTCCTAACCGACACAAATGAGGCGCGCCACGCTCAACTTTGCCTGGCGCGCCTCGTGCGTTCTTCCCGGTCAAACCACGGGAGGATGCCATGAGCTACTGGAAAGGCTTGGGTGTAGCCGTCGCCATCGACCTCGTCTGGATCATGGGGTGTCCGGTGCTGGTGACGGAGCCGGAGGTG
>DASYTD010000011.1:0-11559 GCA_036002655.1 Gemmatimonadales bacterium | reverse complement strand
GTCCTCGATGCCGCCGTGTTGAGCGCGCTGATCATCGCGATGTCGCTGCAATTCCAGGCGATCACCGACGCGCTGGCGCGCGCTCTGCACGTCTCGCCGGCGCTGGCCGGCGCGCTGGTTGTGGCGGCAACGGCTGTCGCCGCGTTACCGCTTGTCATCGGCATCGGCCGTCTGTCGCGTGGACTGGGGGGGACGCTGGCGGAGACGGCATTGCCGAAAGCCACGGGCAAGGCGGATCTCGACGCGGCCCCGCGACGCACGCTGCGCGTGACACTGCAGCTCGGGATCGCGCTCGTCGCGGGCACCGTGGTCGTGGCAATGACGCAGATCTTTCTGCCGAGTTATTCGGGCCCGCTGGTCCTGTTTTTGGTCTTGGCGGGATTCGGTCTGGCGATATGGCGCAGCGTGCGGGATCTCGAGGGACACGTGCGCGCGGGGGCGCAGGCGGTTGTGGCCGCGCTCGGCCGCTACGCCAGGGCGGGCAGTCCGGCGCCCGGTAACGAGGCCCTTGCCGACGTCCATCGGCTGTTGCCGGGTCTCGGCGAGCCGGCGGCGATTCGGATCAGGCCGACGAGCACCGCCGTCGGTCAGAGTCTCGCCGAGCTGAACCTGCGGGGCCGCAGCGGTGCTACGGTGCTGGCGATTTCCCGCGACGGAGAGTCGATCGTGGTTCCGGCGGCGGGTGAGCGTCTCAAGTCAGGCGATGTGTTGGCGCTGGCGGGTACGCAGGATGCGATCGCCGCCGCAAAGGAGTTGCTGGACTAGGGACACGTTCCCCCATTCACGAACCAGCACTTCGTGAATGGAGAAGTCTTGAAGAACGACAGCAGCATGGTACCGACTTTTTGCTGTCCACTCTGCGAAGGATGCGTCCCGTCCGGCGCGAAATCGCCTGTCTGCCAGACGAGGTTGTCGCCCTGTCGCGGCGTCAGGCCGTCAGCCCAGAGATACGGGCCCCAACCGATCCACGGCGCGCCCACATCGTAGTTCAAATCGCCGGCGCGCGGGTCGGTCATGGTTCCGCCGTTCGCCATTTGATCGATCTGCCCCTGAATCAGCCATTTCACGGCGAATCCCGATTCGTACGCATAGGGCTCAGGGTTCAGCGTCGTCGTGGCATATCCGGCGTAGATGCGGCTCGAGAAAAACACGAGCTGCAGATTCGGATACCGGGTCTTGAGCGCGCGGACGATGTTGCCGAGCCGTGATTCGAGCCCATAGGCATCGGACTGGGCCGCGGGGAGAGAGTCACGCGGACCGGCGTTCGCCTGCTTGACCCACACGATCTGCACCTGCTTCTCGGTGAAGCCCAGCGGACCGAGACGGTTGAGGCGCACGGTATCGTAACTGGGTTCGGTAGCCTGATCCCACGCCTGCGCGTCCTGACCGCCGCGTGCGCCATTGACGATCGCCAGCGTCGTGTGATTGACCGCGGTGTCCACGGCCGCCTGACCCATGAAGCTCCAGGCCGTGCAGCTCGTCGTGGTGGACCCAGACGAGCAAAACTCGCCGGTCGTGTTGGACATTCCCACGGAGATCATGACGATCTTGCCACCTGCGCTCGACGCGCCGGAGGTGTCCAGCGGGACCAGAGTCTGTGCGCGCGTCTGCCCCTCGGCCGCATGCGCCGCCGGTGCGCTGTTGTTGCCGCCGGGATAGAGTCCGCCGATGAATCCCTTGTACGTGCCGCCACCGAGCTCTGAAAGCGGCACCCGGCCGGGAGCGCCAGGATCCGGCGCGGCTCCGTCCTTACCGCAGGCGGCCGCCAGCCCGAGAGCGAGACAGGCTACGAAAGGATGGAAGCGCATCGTTCATGAAGGATGCACGCGCCTTCAACAATCACACGTGACCGTAATCACCTCGCTGGCTCCCCGCCCGTGAGCAGCTGATACGCCCCCTTGAGCTGTTGCGGCTGCCCCACCACGACGAGGACGTCGCCCGCGGCAAGCCGGAACGTCGCCTCAGGTGTTGCCAGATCGCTCTCGCCGCGGCGAACCGCGAGCACGAGCGCCCCGGTGCGTGACCGCAGTCCGGTCTCTGCCAGCGTCTGACCGACGGCCGGCGCGTTGGCGCCGAGCACGATTCGCTCGACGTGCATCTGCGGCATCGCCCCGAGCGTGCCGGTCAGTGTGAGGCGCGGGCGGGCGCCTCCCTCGGGACGGAGAGCCTGGTAATGCGAGGCGCGGATCTCGCCGACCAGACGATCGATCTCATCGCGCGCGACGTTGTAGTGCGCGAGCACTCGGGCGAAGATCTCGATCGACGTCTCGAATTCCTCGGGAATCACCACGTTGGCTCCCAGCCGCGTGAGCTCGGGGATCTCGACCACGTACCGCGTGCGCGCGATGATGTGAACCTTGGGATTCATGTCGCGGGCCACGCGTACCATCCGCCGCGTCGCCGACGGATCGGAAATCGCGATGACGAACAGGCGCGCGCGGTCGATGCCCAAGGCGTGAAGAATCTCCTCGCGCGTCGCGTCGCCGTAAAACGCCGGCTCCCCCTCGGAACGGGCTTTCCGGACGGTCTGCGCGTTGAGCTCGACGATCAGGTAGGGTGCGTGGATCGACCGCAGCGCGGCCGCCAGGTTGCGGCCGTTCAGCCCGTAGCCGGCGATGACGACGTGATCCCTCACGGGATCCTGCACCGGCGCAAATCCCCGCGGCCGGAATCCCGGCAACAGCCGGTCCAGTGGCATCAGCCTCTCGAGCGTGTCGAGAATTGCCGGCCCGCCTTGCAGCAGGAACGGCGTGACCAGCATCGTGATCACCGCCACCCCGAGGAACTGCTGATACAGGAGTTCGGGGAGGAGCCCCGCCACCCGCCCTTCCTTGGCAAGGACGAAGGAGAATTCACCGATCTGCGAGACCGCGACGCCCGCCAGCAAGGCGACACGCCCCGAATAGCCCAGCAAAGCGGGACCGACCGCCGCGGACAGCGTCTTACCGCCCATGATGACGGCGACGGCGATCAGGGTCAGCACCCAATGGTCCCGGATCGTGTCGAGCTGGACCAGCATCCCGACTGCGACGAAAAACAGCGAGATGAAGATGTCGCGAAACGGCATCAGCTCGGCGAGCGCCTGATGCGCGTAGTCTGATTCCGAGATAATGAGGCCGGCCAGGAAGGCGCCCAGCGCGAGTGAGGCCCCCGCGGCGGCGGTGCCGAGCGCGGTCAGCGTGCCGATCAGAATCACGGCGATCAGGAACAGCTCCCGGCTCTTGGTCTTGAGGATTTCCCGCAGCGCGCGCGGCACGACGGTGCGCGCGGCGAGGACGACGCCCACGACGACCAGTGCCGCTTTCCCGAGCGCCACCGCGAGTCCCAGCGCTCCCCCTTCGGCCTTGCCGGCGAGGAAGGGGAGGACGAGCATAATCGGCACGACGCACAGGTCCTGGAAGATCAGAACTCCAGTCGCGAGCCGGCCGTGCGGCGCATCGATCTCGCCCTTGTCCGTCAATACCTTGAGGACGATCGCCGTGCTCGAGAGCGCGATTAGGAACCCGAGAAATAGGGCCACGCGCCAGCCGGGGAGGAATGCCAATCCGACCGCGAGCGTGGCCAGTACCGTAAACGCCATCTGCGCGGAGCCGGCGGCGAGCACCTGCCGTCCCATCTCCTTGAGCCGGCTGAGCGAGAACTCGATGCCGATCGTGAAAAGCAGGAGGATCACGCCCACCTCGGCGAGGCCTTCTACCCGCTGAGGGTCGGACACGAGGCCGAGCGCGTTGGGTCCAAGGAGAATGCCGGCGACGATGAAGCCCGGCAGTGCCGGCAGCTTCAACCGGTAGAATGCCAGAATGACGAGCAGCGAGCCCGCGAAGATGACCGCCAGATCGCGGAGGACGAGGAGCTGTTCCACTGCCGATAAGATTGGACTTCGCGGCTACTACCGCAACGCGGCTCCCGTATTCACGACGGCCTGAACGAGCAGGTCGAAGTCATCGCGCCGCGAGCGGTGATTCGTGACGGCGACACGAATGGCAAAGCGCCCGCCGAGTACGGTCTGCGAGGGAATCGCCAGCCCGCTCTCCTGAATCCGCAGCAGGATCTCTTTATTCAATGCGTTGAGCGTCTGATCGTCCGCTCCCGGCACGACGTACCGGAAGCACACGACGTTGAGCGGCGCGGGCGCGAGCAGCTCGAGCCGCGGATGCTTCGTCACCAAGCCGGCCAGGTAGTGCGCCTGGCGCACGTTCTGGTGGATCAGCTGCGCGAATGCATTCAGACCGTGCGTCTTGAACGACATCCAGACCTTCAACGCCCGGAACCCGCGCGATAACTGGACGCCGCGCTCGGCAAAAGGAAAGCCGCCGGCCGCGATGCCACGATCGAATGAGGCCAGGTACGCCGGCGTCACCGAGAAGGTGGCGCGATGGGCCGCTTGGTCGCGGACGAGCGTGCACCCCACCTCGTAGGGCAGATACATCCATTTGTGCAGATCGAACGCGACCGAATCGGCCAGCTCGAGTCCCGCGACCAGGGGCCGAAGCTCCGGGACGAGTGCCGCGAGCGCGCCAAACGCGCCGTCCACGTGCAGCCAGATCTTCTCGTCGCGGCACAGCGCGCCCAGTGCACGCAGATCGTCCGTCGCCCCGGTGTTGACCGTTCCCGCGTTGCCCACGATGCAGATCGGGCGCCGGCCCGCGGCTGTGTCGGCTGCGAGCGTTTCGCGGAGCAGCTTCAAGTCCATCGTGTAATCGGCTGTGACGGGAACGCTGCGCAACGCGTCGTGACCGAGTCCCAGCAGCTCGACCGCTTTGCGAACCGACGAGTGCGTTTCGGTGGATGCGTACACCGTCAGCGGCGCCGCGCTGCCGTTCTGCAACCCGCGCTCGCGGACGTCGAATCCCGCGCGCGTATTCCGGGCCACCGCCAGACCAACGAAGTTGGCCATCGAGCCGCCAGAGACAAGCAAGCCATGCGTCCCGGCCGGAAGGCCGAGTAGCTCGACGAGCCAGCCGATGACCTGGTTCTCCACGACGGCTGGGGCGTCGTCGAATTCGGCGACCTGTGGGTTCATCCCGGACGCCAGCATATCCGCGAGCATCGCGACCGGCGTGCCGGTCCCGATCACCCAGCCCCAGAATCGCGGGTGGATGTTGCCGGTGGGGTAGGGCAGCACGTCGCGCTTGAATTCCTCGTACACGTCCGCGACGGGCGTCGGCTGCCTCGGCACGGGGCCGGAGAGTCGAGCGCGCACGTCGGCGGGAACGGGTCGCCACACCGGCCGTTCGCGCGCCGTCCGCAAATACTCGAGCATCTCGTCTACCATCTTGTGTCCGAGGAGACGCAGCTCTTCCCACCCGCGCGCGTCTGCGGGATCCAGGGAGATCTCTGGCTGTTTCACTGCGCCGGAGCAGCTAAGACGTCATAGTGTTCGACGAAGAGCTCGAGTTCGAGCAGGAAATCGCGATCTTCGGGATAGTAGTGTGCCTTCTCGTAATCGTCGCCCGCGAAACGCCGAATGGCATCCACGGACTCCCACAACGAAATGAACGTGAACTCGGCGCGATTCTTATTGATGCGCCGCAGCACGTAGACGCCACGGTTGCCTGGTGTGGCCCGGCACTCCCGAGCGCCGGTGCGCTCGAGGTAGTCGGCGTATTCGTCGGCTCGCGCCGCCTCGGTCACGCCGTGCCAGATGCGGGCGATCAGCTTAGAGGCGTTCCAGCTCGGGGACGGTGCGTTCATTGCGGACGTTTCCGGTGTTCAATGTCGAGTTGGGCTCGAACAACAGGACGTGCGTCTCTGCTTCCGCCACCGGCAGATGCTCGACGCCATGCGGGATGATCGCAAACTCGCCGGGGCCGAGCACGAGATCCTTGTCGCGCAGCTTCAGCCGCAGCCGGCCCTTGACCACGAGAAACAGCTCGTCCTCCTGGTCGTGATGATGCCACACGAACTCGCCCTTGAGCTTCACGAGCTTGACCAGGCTGTCGTTGACCGCCCCGACGACTTTGGGACTCCATTGGTCCTGAAACCGTCCGAACATCTCGGCGAGATTGACTTTGCGGATGGTCATTGGGGCCCTCCATCGCCCGCGCGCGCCAGTACCGTTTTCGTGTCCACGACCGTGGAGAACTCCCCGTTGAGATCCGCGAGCGCGACGTCGTGCAGTAGCTCGGACGCATAGCGCTGGCCGTTCGGACCGGTGTTGTCGAACGTCGCGGTCGCATCGGATACGACGTACGTCGTGAATCCCAGGTTGCCGGCCATCCGCGCGGTCGTCGAGACGCACATGTTCGTCTGCATGCCCACCACGATCAACGTCGTGAGGCCGCGGCGCCGCAAATCCGCTTCGAGCGTCGTACCGATGAACGCGCTGCTGACCGACTTTTGCACCACCGGTTCGCCGGGAAGGGGCCGAACCTCGTCTTTGATCTCCACGCCCGGCTGACCGGGCCGGAGCGGAGAGTTCGGCTCCTTGGACAGATGCTGCACGTGGATGATCGGCCGACCGGATTTGCGCCACGCGCTCTGCAACCGCGCGATGTTCCGCTCGAGGTCAGGGTTGTTGCGATTGTACTGCTCGGCGTAGCGATCCATGCCCTTCTGGACGTCAACGATCAAGAGCACCGCATCACGGGGGAGTTGCGGCATCATATACTGGCCTCTGGCTCGGGATCGACGGGCTGACGGGCCGACGGGCTGACGGGCGGTAGTCGTTCGGCCCGTCCGCCCGACAGCCCGTCCGCCCGACGTAGTTTATGCGAGAACTGTATCCACACGACCGCCACCAGAATCATTCCCATTGCCACAAATGTGCGCGGGCCGACGGGTTCCCGCAGCAGGAGCCAGCCCAGAAGGACCGCGATCACCGGGTTCACGTACGCGTACGTCCCCACGATCGTCGCGGATGCATGGCGCAACGCGTACGAATACGCGCTGTAGCCGAGCACCGATCCGAAGATCACGAGATACGCGATGGCGCCGATGCCGCGGCTGCTCAGGTGCCACGACGCCCATTCGCCGAGCAGTGTGCCGACGAGCGCGACGGCGGTGCCGCCCACGATCATCTGAAACGCCGCGCCCATGTACGGGCTGGCTCTCGTCGGATGGCGCTTGGCGTAGACCGTGCCGAGGGACCACGACGCGCTCGCGATGGTGAGCGCGATCGGGCCGCGCTTGTCGGCCGCGAGAATCTCGGCGGGCGACGCGCCCACGAGGAGCAGCGTGCCGAGGAAGCCGAGCAGCAATCCGGCGATGATGCGCCAGTTCAGCTCGCCCGAGCCGCCCGGGATGATCGCATCGAACAGCGCCGTCCACATCGCCACGGTGACCACGAAAATGCTCGCGATGCCGGAGCCGATGTACTGCTCCGACCAAACGACGAATGCGTTCCCGCCGGCGAGGAGCAGCAGGCCGACGATCGTGAGGGTGCGCCAGTCGCTCTTCTTCGGCAACGGATCGCCGAGCGCGCGCGCCAGCACGAGCAGCACGAGCCCCGCGACGAGGAACCGCAGGCCGGCGAACAGAAACGGCGGCAGCTCCGTGACGCCGACTTTGATGGCGAGATAGGTCGAGCCCCAGAAAACGCAGACGACGAGATACGCGATGAGCGCTTTGCCTTTGAGCGCTGCCATTAATCGGGCTCCGTGGGAATGAAGCCGGGCTTCTCGAACACCGTGGACAGGACAATCGTCGTGCGCGTGTTCATCTGCGCGTTCGGACCGCGCAAATCACGCAGGATCTCCTGCACGCCTTCCAGATCCGGCGCGACCACTTTGAGGATGTAGCAGTCATCACCCGCGATGTGATGGCACTCGAGCACGCCGGGATGCTTTTCCATCTCGCGCATGCGGGGCTCGTCGCCGACGTAGTCACTCGAGCCGTAGCGGACGGCCACGAACGCGGTCACCGGTAACCCGACCTTGGCGCGATCGAGCTGCACGCGGTACCCGCGGATGTATCCCGACTCTTCGAGTCGCTTGACGCGCTCCATGATCGCGGGTCGCGAGAGCCCGACTTCATCGGCGACCGCCTGATAACTGGCACGGCCGTCCTGCCCCAGAATGCGGAGAATCCGTCTGTCGGTGGCGTCGAGTTCGGTCTTGGCGGGCATTTGGGAGGCTCTCTTGTTTTTTTGTGAACGCTTCGTAAGTCTAATAGGGTTCCTCCCTACGGAATATCCGGTTTTGACCGTCAAACTGTCCTTTGATTAGGACAAGGGCTACTATTCCGCCATGCAGGCTTTGCGCGCCCTGGTTCGGACCTATCCCTCGGTCCTGCTTGGCTATTCGGGTGGTGTCGACTCCGCCCTCCTGGCGGTCGTGCTCCGGCAAGAGCTCGGCAAAGAGCGGATGCTCGCCGCGATCGGGCGCAGCGCCTCGTATCCAGAGGCGCAGTGGCGGGCGGCGCGCGCCGTGGCGGAGCGCTTCGACATTCCGGTCCTCGAGATCGAGACGCATGAGCTCGAGGACGCGAACTATCTCGCCAACCCAACCAACCGCTGCTTCTACTGCAAGACGGAGCTGTGGAACCGGCTCTTTCCACTCGCACGAGAACGCGGGCTCGCGGTGCTGTGTGACGGCACCAACGCCGACGATCTGCGCGAGCACCGGCCCGGGAAGGCGGCGGGTGTCGAGGCGGGAGTGCGCTCGCCGCTCGCGGAGGTGGGGCTCACCAAGGCGGAGATCCGCGCCGCGTCGCGCGAGCTCGGCCTGCCCACCTGGGACGCGCCGGCCGCGCCGTGTCTCTCGAGCCGCGTCCAGTACGGACTTACGATCACCCCTGCTCGCTTGAAACAGGTCGAAGCGAGCGAAGCGTATTTGCGCGAACTCGGTGTAACGGGTGATTTGCGCGTCCGTCACCTCGGCACCCTCGCTCGCCTCGAAGTCGAGCCTTCCTGGATTCCTTGGATCGAGGCGCACCGCGCCGCGATCGACGCGCATCTCGCCACACTCGGTTTCGCTCAGGTCGAGATCGACCCACGCGGTTATCGCCGGGGGAGCCTGTTAGAGCGTTCGTTGCCCTGAATTTTCCTGCGGGCGTGCGACACGAGCTGTGGGACGCGCTCGCGCCCCTGCGGCAGCGTCGAGAACAGTTACCGGTGAAGTGGGTGCGGCCCGAGAACATTCATCTGAGTCTCAAGTTCCTGGGTGATGTCGAGGATGCGCGTGAGCTTGAGCTGCGATCGGCGCTGAAGCAAGCCGCCGGCCAGCTGAGTGAGCCGCGACCGCTCACGTTGCAAATGGAAGGATTCGGCGTGTTCCCCGATTATCACCGGCCGTACGTGCTGTGGGTGGGTGTGACTCCCGATCCCGCCCTCGAGCTGCTCCAGCACGGCGTCGAGCAAGCATTCGCGCCGCTCGGATTTCCCACTGAGGCGCGCGCGTTCCGGCCGCACGTGACGCTCGCGCGCGCGGCGCGCGCTGCGCGGCCGCGCGCGTTCGCCGGACTCGAAGAGCTGCTTACGGGAATCGATTTCGCCGCGACGGTCACCGTCGCCGAGGTGGACCTCATGCAGAGTACGCTCCATCCAGAGGGCCCGGTGTATCAGGTGAAACACCATGAACGGCTGTCTTAAGGGCGTTTTCAAACTCGGTTGCGCCGCCGCCGTGCTCGGCGCGCTCGTGTTGGTGTGGTGGTTCCGCGAGCCGATCTTGCAAACCGGCGCGCGCTGGTTCGGCCGCTCCCAGGCGTTGCCGCCGGTCGCGGACACGGCCGTAGGCGCACCGACGCCGGCAGCCACCGCATCCGGAAAAGCAAAGGTCGGGGACCTCGGCACGAGGACCGGGCCCGACTCGGTCGTCCTGACGCCGAATGAGATGGCGTCGGTCATCGGCGCGGGCATCGATTGGAACGTGCGCAAGATGTACGACACGCTGCGTGTGGAGCTCCAAGAGGGGGTCCTGGTCCTGCACGCGCGGCTCGATACGCGTGCGCTGCCGCCGGGAACGCTGGGTCCGTTCGCGGGAATGTTCGGAGAGCACGAGCCGCTGCGGATGGCCGGTACGGTGTCCATCGAGCGGCCGGGGACCGCGCGCTTCAAGATCCGCGACATCACACTGCGGGGGATCGAAATCCCCGGTCCGGTCGTGCAATCGATCGCGCGCCAGATGGCGGGGGCCACGTCCGACGGCGCAGTCCCGTTGAAGGTGGATCCCTCGGTCTCCGAAATCGCAGTCCATCCCACGGGTGTTGTGCTGTACAAGCGGCGGAGGATGTCGCCATGAGCCTGCGCCGGGTGATGGTCGTGGACGACGAGAAGGGGATTCGTGAGGCCCTGAAGCAGGTCCTCGAATACGAAGAGATCGAGGTCCAGGCGTGCGCCTCGGGTCATGAAGCGGCACGCGTCTATCCCGACTTCAAGCCCCACCTCGTGTTTCTCGACGTGAAGATGGAAGGGATGGACGGGCTTGAGACGCTCAAAAAGCTGCGCGAGCTCGATCCCCAGGCACAGGTCGTGATGATCTCGGGCCACGGTACCATCCAGACCGCGGTCGAAGCGACACAGCTCGGCGCCTACGATTTCCTCGAGAAGCCGCTCGATACAGATCGCATACTACTCACGCTCCGCAACGCGCTCCAGCACGTCGTGCTCGTGAGCGAGAATGTGCGGCTCAAGCAGGAAGTGAAGGCGCAGTACGAGATCGTCGGCTCGAGCAAAGCGATCCGCCAGGTGATCGGACTGCTCGAGAAGGTGGCCCCCACACCCGCACGCGTCCTGATCACGGGGGAGAACGGCACCGGCAAGGAGCTCGTGGCCCGCGCGATTCACGCGCTCAGCCCGCGCGCGGCGGCCCCCTTCGTGGAGGTGAATTGCGCGGCGATCCCCTCGGAGCTGATCGAGAGCGAGCTGTTTGGGCACATGAAGGGCAGCTTCACGGGCGCGTTTGCCGATCGCGCCGGCAAATTCGAGCTCGCGGACGGCGGCACCCTGTTTCTCGATGAGATCGGTGATATGAGCTTGTCCGCGCAAGCCAAGGTGCTGCGCGCGCTTCAGGAAGGCGTGATCTCCCGGGTTGGGTCGGGGAAGGCGCTTCCGGTGGACGTCCGCGTGATCGCCGCGACGAATAAGAACCTCGCGTTGGAGATCGAGCAGCAGCGGTTCCGCGAGGACCTGCTGTATCGGCTCAACGTCGTGCCCATCCATGTGCCGTCCCTGCGCGAGCGCCGCGGTGACATCGCGCAGCTGGTCGCGCACTTTTCGGGCGAGCTGACTGAGCGAGGCGGTCTGCCGTCCAAAGAGTTTGACGCGGCCGCCATCGAGCGACTCACGGCGCACGATTGGCCCGGCAACATCAGGGAGTTGAAGAACGCCGTGGAGCGGCTGCTGATCCTGGCGACTGGCTCGACCGTGACCCAAAGCGATGTCGAACGGCTTGTGGGGAAGGGGGAAGGGGGAAGGGGGAAGGGTGCGGCTGCTGGCGCCGGAGGCGATGCAGCGTGGCTGCGCGCGGCCACGTTCGAGGAGTTCAAGCAATCAGCGGAGCGGGCCTTCTTGCTCGGTAAACTTCAGGAGCACGACTGGAACGTCTCCGAGACCGCGCGCACATTGCAGATGCCGCGCAGTAACCTGTACAAGAAGATCGAGCGCTACGGTCTGGCGCGCGG
>DASYTD010000010.1:0-9382 GCA_036002655.1 Gemmatimonadales bacterium | reverse complement strand
GCGACCACGCAGCGATAGCGAGCAGCGCGGCGCTGTTCCGGCACGCCGGCCAGCTGCTCGAGCAGCAGCGCATTGTTCGCTGCATCCACCTTGCTGCCGGGTTCCTCCGCGGAAGACCAGCGCGCCGAGCGGGGGCCGGGCGCGCCGCCCAACGCCTCCACTTCGATCCCCGAGTCGTCGGCGACGGCGGGCAGGCCGCCGCGCGTGGCGTAGTAGCGCGCCTTGGCGACGGCATTCTCCGCGTAGCTCAGGCTGCGTTCGAGATCCGCTTCTTCCGGCAGCGGCTGGAGCAGGCGATCGGCGGGAAACGACAGCTCGAACGGCAGGCCCACAAAGAGCTCGCGGATCTCCCGCGTCTTCCCCGGGCTGCGTGTTCCGACGAGCAGCTTCATCAGCCCCGGCGCAGCTTCGCGACCAGATTGGTGGTGGACTTGTTCTTGACGAGCGGGACCCGCACGACGCGCCCGCCCCATCCCTCGACGTCCTTCGCGCCGACGATCGCATCAACCGCGTAGTCGGCGCCCTTGACGAGCACATCGGGCCGCAGCTGCTGGATCAAATTGAGCGGGGTGTCCTCGTCGAAGAGCACGACGCAATCCACGGCGGCCAGCGCCGCGATCAGCCGCGCGCGGTCGGTCTCGGGCACGACGGGACGGTCTGGACCCTTTCCCAGGCGGCGCGCGGAAGCATCCCGGTTCACGCCGACGATCAAGGCGTCGCCCTCCGCCCGCGCCGCTTCGAGCAGCGCGACGTGACCCGTATGCAGCAGGTCAAAAACGCCGTTGGTGAAAACGACCTTGCCCTGAGCCTTGCGCCAGGTGGCCGCGGCTTCGGGCGTACGGATCTTCGCGGCGGTGTTCAGAGCGGCTGTGACGCCCTGGGGTGCAAGGAGAAACTATGATTGAAGAACGGCAACGAGACTGTCTCGCTGTAGCGCGTCTCGATGACGATCTCGCGGGGTTGGGCAGTGCGGCGGATCAGGAGCTGGCGCCCGCCGGCAGAATCGGGGAGGCCGATTTCTTCGATCGCGGCCTGGATGCGGCGGCGGATGGTGCCGTCGTCGAGGCCCGCGGCGAGCCGCGTTTCCTCCTGCATTTTATCGAGCAGCCGGTAATAGCGGAAATAGACCTCGCCGATGTTCACGCCGTAGTACAGCGCGGCCACGAACAGCAGCAGCGACAATAGGCAGCCGCTGGAGCTGGCGCCGCGCCGCGTCAGGCTCACCACTGCGACTGCGCTCCGTCCACAATCTCGGTGACGAGCTTCTGGAGAGCGACCTTGAGCCCCTCCTGTTCTTGCGGCGGATTGTATTCGCCATCCACCAAAAGGCCCTGGCGCTTCCAGACAGTCGTGCCGTCGCGCTGGTTCACGATTTCGACGTCCACCGACAGCTGCACTTTGCGCTTCGTGACCGTCACCTGCCCCGTTCCGGGCTGCACGGCGATCGGCATATCGGGATCGTAGCGCACGACGCGGCCGCGCACGATCGCGTCGGCGGTCGCCTCCGACGCCACGCGCAGTCCCAGGCGGCCTTCGAGCGCCTGCCGCACGGCATCACTGACTTGCTGCGTCAGCGTGGGTTCGGGGGTGTCGTTTTCGAACGGCAGGATGGCGACGGTTTTGACATTGGGGAGCGTGCCGCCGGAAAAACCGTAGGGACAGCCGGCGAGGGACAGAGCCGCCGCGCTAACGGCGACTGCGCCAAACAGCCGGCGCAAAGACTGCCGCCGTATCGACCGCCACCACGGTGAGCTCAAATCGGGCCCCCCCCGCAACCTCCGGAAAGTCGACGCGTGCGCGCGCGGGGCGCTGTGATGCGTCGAGCTGGGACCGGCTCCGCGCCACCATTTTTCCACGCTGCCGCCATTCGGCTTCCAGCGTGGACCCCCGGCCCGCGCTGTCGGTCACCACATAATCCAGGGTGTCCTCGACCTGCGCGAACCGCCATATCACGCGCCGCTTGCCGCTCAACGAGTCCACGAGCTGCGTGCCGAGCACGTGTGCATCGTCCGCGGGCGGCCGCACCATCGTGAATGCCGCCCACAGCATCGGGATCGCGGGGACCAGCGAGCGAAAATTCGCCGCCGGTTCCGCCCACAACACCGAGTCGCCAATAACGAAGGCGGCTCCACTGCCCAGTCCCAGCGGTCCCGCATAGTCGAACCGCAGCGAATCGGGTGGTGCGATTCGCGCGCTGCCGCGGCCCGCGTACTTGACCCGTTCGTCCTGGTAGCGCCACCGAAAGCGAATCAGCGTCGGCGCGCGCGGCAGCGTTGATCGGGTCCACTCGACTGCGCTGTCGCGGGAAACCGGCGCCACGGCGACCGGAACGAGAGGAGCCGGCGTGCGGTGTCCGGGACACCCCGCGAGCAGCGCACAGGCGGCAATGTAGGAAAGGGGGCGTTGCCAGGTCAATAGTTGAAGCCAAAGAAGAAATCGACGAAGCGCCGATGACGCGTGCTCGCCGGGAGTCCGTAGGAATTAAGATTCGTCGTCCCCAGGCGATACCCGATATCGAGGCGCAGCACGAGCGGTGGTCCGATCGGCATCCGCAACCCCAGCCCGCTCGAGCCGAGCACGCCGCGCCGCATCGTCGTCTTGGACCACGCGCGCCCGTAATCCAGGAAGAGCGCACCCTGCACACCGGGGAAGCGCGCGGCACCGAACGGAAAGCCGATCGTGAGGAAGTCGGTGATCGGGAAGCGGTACTCGGCGTTGACGAGCCAGGCGCGCGTGCCGGCGACGTACCCGTAACGCGGGTAGCCGCGCAGTCCCCAGGACCCACCGATGCTGATGCGCCGCGGCCGCTCGCCACCCGACGCATAGCCCTGCACTCGCAACGCCACGGCGCTATGCAGCGACGTGCGCAGGTACTTGCGGACGTCGGCCGAGACCAGCCACGAGTCGAAGCGACCGTGACTCAAATCGTTCACGAGCCCGGCGGTGAGATTGTAGCGCTCCCCGTCGATCGGTCCGGTCGACAACCAGAGCGTGTTGTCCTTCACGTACGTGAGATAGTTCGAGGCCAGCCAGCCGGTGCGGCGCGGCTCGTTCACTTCGTCCGAGAAGAGATCGAACCGATCCGAGCGCTCGATGCGGTACTCGCCCACGATCCGGCGGAATCGGGTGAACGGATAGCGCACCTGCGCGAACGCGCCGTACGACCGCTCCTCGAACAGCGTGTTGAAGTCCCCTTCGTAGAAGAGCCCGCGTTGGCGGAACGCCCCGACGCCCCAATTGATGCGCCGGGACTGATTCAGGTAAAACGCGGTGCCGTTGACGTTGTCGAGCAAGCTCCCGAAGCCGGCGCTCTGGAACGACGACACGGCGAGGAAGACGAGGTGATCCGAGAGCAAGTCGCTGAAGACGAACACGGCGCCCTGCGCCGCTCCGAGTCCCGGCGCCACGACGGCGTCGCCGGCCGCGAAGTCGAGACTGAACTTCCGCTCGTACGGCGCCCCATCCGTGCGGGCGTACTGCGGGTGCGACAGCTCTCCCCAGGTCCACGACGGCGCGGGCAGGCTGTCCGCCGCGGCCAGCGTGAACGTGCTGCTTGCATCGTTCAGCGGCGGCGCGACGTAGATATTGAAGCTGAGATCGGCGAAGCCGCCGAACAGCACGCCTCCATGCGGTCCCGGGACCCACTGCGGATCGAATGCGCTGTTCAGCGTGCGGGTCTCGCGACGTCCCTTCCCGGTGGCGTCGATCGAATACGCCTGGAACGTGCCGTCGCGATCGCTCGAAAAGTAGATGCGCTCGCCGCTCCAGCGGGGGGCCTCGTCGCGCCAATCGCCGTACGTCAGATAGCGAATCGCGCCCGAGGCGAGATCGAGCGCGAACAGGTTGTGCGCGCCGCTCCTCCCGAAGGGCGTGCGATCGGAAGAAAACACGACCGTCGCACCATCCGGACTGATCGTGGGGTCAATGTCCTCGTAGCGATCGGAGGTGAGCCGCTCGAGGCGTCCCGCGCCGGCGGAGTCGCCAGGATCGGTGATCCACAGGCGATAGAGATCCGAGTAGCCCGACACGGAGAGCCCGCTGAACACCACACTCTTGGCGTCCGGCGCCCACGCCGGTGAGAGAATCGAAACGAGCTCCGGAAATTGATAGCGGCCCACCACCTTGGAGCGCCTCAGGTCCCAGAAAAACAGCGCGTCGCGCTCGGCGTATTTGCTGCTGAACGCCGCGACGCCCTGCGCATTCACGTCGATCCGCGACTCGAAGAAATGGAACGATTCGAACTGCTCGCTGCGCTCGCCCTGCACCACCGGCCGCTTGCCCCGCCGGGCGAGGTTCTGGGCGTAGATCGTGGTGTAGCCGCTCGCCGGCGAGAAGAAGAGAAATGAAGGGGCCGAGTCCCCCGGCAGCTGGTAGGCCGTCGGCTTGATGGCGAGCTCGGTGAGCTTGCGCGCGGAGATCGCGAGCGGCGGCTGACTGGCGACGGCCGGGTAATAGCGTTGCCGCATCCAGTACTGCCATTCATCCGACAACTGGTCGATCGTGCGCCCGTACACGCCCGCGAGCGCGGCGTCGAAGCTGCCGTACTTCCAGACGTCGTTGTACAGCTCGAGGATGCGCCACTCACCGTAGCGATCGGCGAGGAAGCGGTGGATGCTGCCGCCCACCGGGTACACGAGTCCGCCGTAGGCGTACGTGAGGTCGGGCAGCCCAGGCAGCCGGCCCGCAATCGTCATGTCCCGCAGGACCATCTCGTCCCGGCTGTCCTCGCCCGCCGAGAAAAACTCGGCCAATCCCTCGGTCCACCACAGCGGCAGTCCCGTTTGGCGGAAGCGCGGATACCGACTGAACGTCTGAGACGCGAGGCTCAGCTGGAAGACGTGCACCAGCTCGTGCCGGAGCGTATGCCGGAATTCGGCGTAGCTCCCCCGGAACGGCAGCGCGACGCGCCGCTTCAAGAATTCCGTCACGCCGAGCAGTCCCTCGGGAGGAATGAAGGGCAGGATATTCGTCTGCTCGAAATCGGTATGCGACGCGTAGACGATCAGGGGGATGCGTCGCGTAACCGCGTGGATGAAGCGCCGCTCGAGCGAGTCGTAGCTCTCTTCCGCGTAGGCGAGCGCCACGCGGCCGAGCTCCTCTTCCTCCGGATAGTAATAGAGGTCCACGTGCTCGCCGCGCAGCACGCGCCAATCGAAGCGCCGGTATTGAATCTTGTTTTGCCCGAAGTAGCCGTACTGGGCGCTCCCGGGGACCGCGACGGCGGTCGTCAACGCGAAGACGCATACCAACGCTGCTTTCATCATCTATGGATGCTCCTGATCCGGTCGCCCTGGCCAATCGCGTTCAGCACGACACCGCCACCGATGACCCGACCAAAGATCGTGTAAATGCCGTCCAGGTGGGGCTGCGCGGAATGGGTAATGAAGTACTGGCTTCCTCCGGTGTCTGGGCCCGAGAGCGCCATGCCGACCGCCCCGACTTCATAGCGCACGGGATTGATCTCGTCGCGCAACACAAACCCCGGGCCGCCCCATCCGTCGCCGCGCGGGTCGCCGTCTTGCACGACGAAGTTCGGCACGACGCGATGCCAGCGCGTGCCGTCGAAATAGTGGCGATCGACGAGGTCCATGATCGCCGCGACGGTCAACGGCGCCTCGGCGGGCAGCAGCATGATGTCGAGCGTGCCGCGCTCGGTCTCCAGAAAGATGTGGGGGTTTGTGCCTGCCAGCGCCGGCGCCAGCCAGCGGCGGGCCACGTCGCGATAATCCGCGAGCGTGCGGCCCGTGACGATCGGCCCGGCAGGTCCCCAGGCGTCGCGGGTATCGGGCAGCGTGTCGGCCGCGAGACGGCGGACGAGGTAGTCGTCGGGTCGCGAAACCGTCGAAATGAACTTCGTGGCGACGCGCAGACGCGCGGTGGGCGACGTCGCGGCGATGGCGCCGAGCGCGGAGACCGCGGAGAGACGGGCGTCGTTGAAGGGATCACCTTCCGCGCGGCGGTACGCCGCGACCAGGAGATCCACGTCCGCGAGGGTGGGACGGCGGGCGAGGAGGTCTGCCGCCACGCTGCGCACCGCGGGATCCGCGTGCGTCAGCAGGCTTCGCGCCCGGACGGGAAGCGACGAATCCGCCGCGGGTACGATGCGCTGCAGCGCTTGGAGCGCTTGCGCGACGGCGCGGCCGTCGGGATCCGCGAGCAGCGCCTCGAGCCGGTCGCGTGCCCGCGCGGCGCCGAACGCCTCGGCGGCAACGCTGCGCCAGCGCCAATCGGCTTCCCCCGTGACCGCCGCCGTTGCGGCGACACCCGCCGCGCTGTCCGCCTGCGCCAGCGCGATCAACGCCTGCCGCTTGATGGCGAACACGCTGCTCGTGAGGCGGGCCCGCAGCGCTTCAATCGCCGCGGCGCCGCGCAAGACGCCCAGTGTGGTTTCGGCCTGGACGGCGACGCCGATCTCGCGGTCGGCGACAAGCGGCGCGACCGCTGGCACCAGCCCGGAGTCGCGGAACGATGCCAGCGCCCGCAGCGCGTTGATGCGGATGCGCGCGTCGCGGTCATCGAGGAGCGGGCGCAGGCCATCGATGGCGCCGCGGGAATCGAGCTTGGCGCTATCCACGAGGGCTTTGCTGATGCCGCGCGCCGCGACGGTGCGGGTCTGCTCATCGCGATCGCTGAGCGCGCGGATGAGGGGTGCGGCGCCCGGCGCCGCGCGCAGACGCGCCAGCGAGTACAGCGCGCGCCACCGGGTCGTGGGATTCGTCGCGTCGGCAAAGCGCACCAGCTCACTGACCGGCGCGCGCGGGCCGAGCCGCCAGGCTTCGAGCAGCGCCGCATCGACTACCGGTGTGGATGCGGCTGGAGAGGCGCTGCCGATGATTTCGATCAGGGCCCGGGCGCCCTCATCGCCGCCGATCCTGGCGATCGCCGTCACCGCCTCGAGCTGCGGCGCCAGCTGATTCGTTGCCGCCACGGCGCGCACCATCTGCAACAGCGAGGGAAGGGCGCGGGCGTCCTTCAGCAACCCCAGCGCGAATGCGGCGGCCGCTTGCACCGCGGGGGTGGAATCGTTCAGGATCGGAAGCAGCAGATCCACCGCCGCCGCGTCGCCGATCCGGCCGGCCGCGAGCGCGCCCTGACGCCGCACGGCGGGATTGCCGTGGTTCAGCGCCTCGCGCAGCGGACCCGCATCGAAGCGTCGGGCATCCGCGGCCGCGAGCAGCCCGGCGAGGACGCCGACCGTGGTTTCGTCCGGAGCCTGCGTGGGAACTTGTGCAGCAGCAGGCGGGACCGCCGCCAGAGCAACAAGAAGGGCGACGCTAGAGACGAACCGGGTCTGCCGTGGGCTCGAGCAGCTCACACACGTGCTCCGGAATGCGCGATAGGGTCTGTCGTGGGTTCAGCGCGATCAACGATGTTTCCGCGGTGGCGAGCACGTCGCCGGTCTCGGCACGCTCCACCGCATATCCGAACATCACCCGCCGCGACGCGAGGTCCCGCACCCAGCACCGCACGCGAATCATATCATCATAGCGGGCCGGTTGGCGGTAACGGATGTGAACATCCGTGACCGTCAGGTATGTGCCCTGCTCTTCCAGCTGCTTGTACGACACCCCCCGTTCGCGCAGGTGTTCCGTGCGCGCCATATCCAGCCAGATGAGATAGTTCGCGTGGTACACAAAGCCCATCTGATCGGTTTCGGAGTAATTCACGCGGTGGGTGACCGCGCTGATCACCGGCGGGTGGGAGCTATTCGCCGTACGGAATCCAAATGTTCTTCACTTCCGACGCGCGCCGCAGAAACTCGCGGCCTTCGCCTCGACGCGGATCGAGCCAATCGCGGCTCTTCGTCGCCGTCCAGGTCCGCTTCATATTCGCGGCGGACGCGAGCTCGACCGCCTTCACCCCCGCCGCATTGCCGAAGTACCACATGCCGTCCACGTCGTCGTGCTCCGCGAGCACTTTAGCCAACCCGTCCTTGGAGCCGGTGACGATATTGAGAACGCCTGCGGGGACATCCGAGGTCTCGATCACGCTGTAGAACTCGGTCGCGGCGATAGGATGCGGTTCGGACGGGATGACGATCACGGTGTTCCCGACCGCGAGTGCCGGCGCGACAAGCGAAACGAAGCCGAGCAGCGGGAAGTCGTCCGGGGCGGCGATGCCGACGACGCCGACCGGCTCGTTCATGGCGAGAGTGACACCGCGAATCGGCGTGTGATGGACGGCGCCATCCCACTTGTCGGCCCAGGCGGCGTAGGTGAACAGTCGGGCGACACTGGCGTCCACCTCTTCCCGTCCCACTCGCGCCGCAAACTCCTCGGCGCGCGTCGCCAGGTTCTCGGCAATGAAATAGAGGATCTGCGCGCGGAGGTGTCCGCTGCCGCGTCCCCACCCTTCCGCCGCATGCGCGGCTTCCACGGCATTGCGGATGTCTTTGCGATTGCCTTCGGCCACTTCGCCCAACGTGCGCCCATCCGGCCCGAGGATCTTGCGGGAGTAGCCTTGGTCTGGCCTTACCTGCTTTCCGCCAATGAACAATTTGTAGGTTCGATCAATAGGAGGAAGCAGGGAGCTGGGAGCAGGACGCGGCGGCTCAGACGCTGAGCCTCGGTTCAGCACCGCCTGCTCCCCGCTCCCTGCTCCCTGCTCCCATCCAGGCTTCAGATACTCATACATCCCTTCTCTTCCGCCCTCCCGGCCGAAACCGGATTCGCGATAGCCGCCAAACCCCGATGCGGCATCGAAGAGGTTCGTGCAATTGATCCAGACGACGCCGGCTTTGAGCTTCGGCGCGACGTCGAGCGCGAGATTGATGTTCTCCGACCACACGCTCGCGGCGAGACCGTAGGGCGTGTTGTTGGCCAGCTCCACCGCTTCCTTCGGCGTGCGGAACGTCATGCTGACGAGCACCGGGCCGAAGATCTCGACCTGCGCGATCGTCGCGGCGGGCGAGACATCGGTGAATAGCGTCGGGGGATAGAAGTAGCCCTCCGTGGGGCACGCCCACGACGGCTGCCACATCTTCGCCCCTTCCTCGACTCCCCGCTCCACCAGACCGCGGATGCGCTCGAGCTGCACCGGCGCGACGATCGCGCCCATGTCCACCGCTTTGTCGAGCGGCGAGCCGACGCGCAGCTTCTCCATCCGCGCGCGCAGCTTCTGCGTCAGCCGATCGGCGACGCCTTCTTGCACGAGCAGCCGCGAGCCGGCACAGCAGACCTGGCCCTGATTGAACCAGATCGCGTCCACCACGCCCTCGACCACACTATCGAGGTCGGCGTCTTCGAACACGATGAACGGACTCTTGCCACCCAGCTCGAGCGTCAACTTCTTGCCGCTGCCCGCGGTCGCCTTCCGAATGATGCGGCCAACTTCCGTCGAACCGGTAAACGCGATCTTCTGCACGTCCGGGTGCTCGACCAGA
>DASYTD010000009.1:0-2850 GCA_036002655.1 Gemmatimonadales bacterium | reverse complement strand
GCGCGGCAAGGCGCGCGAGCAGCTCGGCACCGTCGGCTCGGGCAATCACTACGTCGACGTGTTCGCCGACGAAGAGACCCGCATCTGGGTGGGGGTGCACTTCGGCTCGCGCGGTTTCGGCTACGGCGTGGCGCACGGCTTTCTCGCGCTGTCGCAGAACAAGCAGTGGGGCGAGCGAGCGCCCGAGCGCGAGGTATTGCTCGACGTGCACGCCCCGATCGGGGACGCCTACTGGCAGCTCATGAACCTCGCCGGCCGCTACGCGTACGCGGGCCGCGAGTGGGTGGCGCGCAAGGTCGTCTCGATCCTGGGCGGGCGCGAGGTCGAGCTGGTGCACAACCATCACAACTTCGCGTGGATCGAGGAGCATGGCGGCGAGAAGCTGTACGTCGTGCGCAAGGGTGCGACGCCGGCGTTTCCGGGGCAGAAGGGCTTCGTGGGCGGGTCGATGGGGGACGACGCGGTGATTCTCCAGGGGACCGCGTCGCCGAGTGTGCGGGAGTTGCAGGCGCGCGCGCTGTATTCGACGGTGCATGGGGCGGGGCGCGTGATGAGCCGCACGGCGGCCGCGGGCAAGCGCACGCGGCGGGGCAAGGTCCTGAAGCCCGGCGCGATCTCGCGCGAGATGATGAATGCGTGGATCAAGGAGAAGGGTGTGCTGTTGCGGGGCGGTGGGACCGATGAGAGCCCGCACGTGTATCGCCGGTTACCGGATGTGCTGAAGGCGCAGGGGCCGACGGTCGAGGTGCTCCACACGCTCCGGCCGCTCATTGTCGTAATGGCTGGTGCCGAGGAGTTCGATCCGTACAAGGACTGATCCATGCCGGACCGTCTTCCGGAGTAGCCCATTGGGAGTGGGACGGTCGGGGTAGAAAAGACAATGAGGTTCTCTGCCGCGCGCCGCCGGTTCTTCAGTCAGACGCAACAAGTATTTCGCTTATTGGCACAGGGGCAGGCGCGGTTTCTGGTCCGCGCGGTCGAGACGCGGTTGCGATCGGAAGTTGCGTCGTTCGGTTTGCGCCGAGACCTGATGGTCCCGCATCAAGCGCCGGCGGCGAAGATTCCGCTCATCGTGCGGGCGCTCGAGCGCGGGGACGATCTGTCCATGCTCGATCTCGAGCGGGGCGAGCCGAGCACGGCGTATGGGCGACAGGCGCAGCGGCTGCTGGTTGCCGCGAACATTCCTACCTGTTGGGTCGCGATCGCGCCTGCCGGCAAGGTGTGCTACATGCAGTGGCTGATCGCGCCGCGGGATAACGACCGGGTGCAGGCGCGCTGGGGCGATCTGTTCCCGCGGCTCGGTCCTGAGGAAGCGTTGCTCGAGGGCGCGTATACCGACGACGCGTATCGCGGGCAGGGGATCATGGCGCATGCGATGTCGTTGATCGCCGAGCAGGCGCGGGAGTTCGGGGGGCGCTGGGTGGTAACGTTTGTCGCCAAGTCCAACATCGCCTCGCTCAAGGGGTGCAAGAAGGCGGGGTTTGCGCCGTACGTCGAGCGCACGGAGTCATGGCGGCTGCTCAGGCGGCGGGTTCGATTCGCACCACTTCCTGAGGGAACGGGATACTCATTCGATTAGCGACCCGCATTTTTTGGTACGCACTTCCTGTCCTTCCGTCTTACTATCACACATGCCGCCGACCTCTCTTCCTCTCCTCAGCCAGGTGCGCCGCGCGATTCGGATTCGCCATTACAGCGCGCGCACGGAGGACTCGTACGTGCAGTGGATCCGTCGCTTCATTCGTTTCAGCGATCTGCGCCATCCGCGCGAGCTGGGACCGAGCGAGGTGAGCCGGTTTCTCTCGCACCTCGCTGTCGAGGGCAAGGTCAGCGCGTCCACACAGAATCAGGCGCTCTCGGCGCTCGTTTTCCTCTATAAGGAAGTGCTTGACGTTCCTGTGGGCTGGTTGTCGGCGCTGGTGCGTGCCAAGCGGCCGCAGCGCGTGCCGGTTGTGTTCACGAAAGACGAAGTGCGCCGAGTGTTCCAGCGCCTCGAGGGTCGTGGCACGGCGGCGCTGGTGGCGGGGATGTTGTACGGGACGGGGATGCGGCTGCTCGAGGTGCTGCGGGTCAGGGTCAAGGATATCGACTTCGCGAAGAAGGAGGTGGTGGTCAGGGGTGGGAAGGGCGACCGCGACCGGATCACCATGTTGCCCGAGCGGCTCGAGGGGCCGTTGCTCGAGCATCTCGCGCGCGTCCGGACGCAGCATGAGCGAGATGTAGCCGAGGGCGCAGGGTGGGTCGAATTACCGGGGGCGCTCGATGCCAAGTATCCGAACGCGGGTCGAGCGTGGGGGTGGCAGTGGGTATTTCCCGCGACGCGGATGTATGAGGAGCAGACCGGTCGGCGCCGGCGCCACCACCTGCACGAGACTCTGGTGCAGCGCGTCTTCAAGGAGGCAGTACGTGGCGCGGGTATCGCCAAGCCTGGGAGCTGTCACACGTTGCGCCATTCGTTCGCGACTCACCTTCTCGAGGCTGGCTACGACATTCGCACCGTGCAGGAGTTGTTGGGCCACCGCAGCTTGAACACCACGATGATCTACACGCACGTGCTCAATCGTGGCGGCCGCGGCGTCCGCAGCCCTGCCGACATGCTTTGATATTGCGTTTAGGCTGACCGGCCTATTTCGTTGAGGTGTCCTGAAAGACAGAGGATAGGCGGCGAGATATGGATTACGAAACGTTTAAGACAGTTCGGTCCAATTACCGTTAGACAGCGCCATGCCTCCAAAGCGACGTCATACTCGGCTGCGAAAACTGAACCGTGGTTTGCAAGATCTCATTGACGAATGGGATCCGGTTGGCCTCTTGAAACTCGGTGCGCCGAAAGATGAATACGCCTGCCTG
>DASYTD010000008.1:0-9785 GCA_036002655.1 Gemmatimonadales bacterium | reverse complement strand
GGATTGATCTGGCTCCTGCCGGCTCCCGCGCGGATGCCGGCGGCGGCGCACGCCGTCGCGGGGCTGGCTGCGTGGATGGCGGTGTGGTGGCTGACCGCCGTCCTGCCACTCGCGGTGACGGCGCTGCTCCCGCTCGCGCTGCTGCCGTTGATCACACGCAGCGGCGTCGAGCAGACGGCTCACCCCTATGCCGATCCGATCATTTTTCTATTTCTCGGCGGTTTCTTCCTCGCCGCCGCCACCGAGCGCTGGCAATTGCACCGGCGGCTGGCGCTGGCCGTGATCGGCGCGGTCGGCACCGATCCGCCCCGCCTCGTCCTCGCGCTGATGGTCGCCACCGCGTTCGTCAGCATGTGGATCTCCAACACGGCGACGGCGGTGATGATGCTGCCGCTCGCGAGCGCGGTTCTCGACCTCGCCCGCCGCGAAGCGCCGGCTGACTCGCACTCGCTCGGCCGCGCCCTCATGCTCGGCGTCGCCTACGCCGCATCCATTGGCGGGATCGCCACGCTCATCGGGACGCCCCCCACGGCGATCTTCGCGGCCGCGGCCCACAACGTGCTCGGCCGTTCCATCGGCTTCGCGGCGTGGATGGCGATCGGTTTCCCGGTTGCGGCAGTGCTGCTGTTCTTCTGCTGGCTGCTTCTCGTGCGCGTGCTGTTTCCGCTGCATGGGAAACTGCCCGGCGTGCGCGATCTCGTCGCGCGCGAGCGCATCGAGCTCGGACCGTGGACGGCTGGTCAACGGATCACCGTCACGGTGCTCGCCCTCGCAGCCGCGAGCTGGTTTCTGCGGGAGCCGAAGACGCTCGGTGCGCTGCACGTGCCAGGCCTCGCCCAACTCTTCCCCGGCCTTTCGGACGCCGGCATCGCGATCGGCGCCGCGCTGCTGCTGTTCGTCTGCCCGGTCTCGCTGCGCGAACGCCGCTTCACGCTCGATTGGGAGACGGCCGCACGAATTCCGTGGGGCGTGCTGATCCTCTTCGGTGGCGGGTTGGCGCTCGCCGAAGCGTTTACGAGCAGCGGGCTCGCGGAATGGATGGGCCGGCAGCTCGAGGGACTGCGGGGGGCACCAACGGTCGTCGTCATCGGTGCAGTCGCGTTGCTGTTCGTGCTGCTCACGGAGCTGACGTCCAACACCGCGACGGCTGCGATGGCCATGCCGACCATGGCCGCGCTCGCTCCCGCGGTCGGGGTGCCTCCCGTCGCGTTGATGGCGACTGCGGCGCTCGCTTCCGCGCTCGGCTTCATGCTGCCGGTCGGCACGCCGCCGAACGCCTTGGCTTACGGAACTGGTGCGGTGACGAGTGGCGAGATGGCGAGGGCGGGAGTGTGGATGGACATCGCGTCGGCGATCGTGATCACGATCGCGGTGATGCTATGGGCGTAGAATCGACGGCCCGGCGGCGGTCCACTGCCTCGAGTCCTTTATCGATAGCGAACACCAGCAGCTCGTAGACGGCGAAGAACGCGACCACCATCAACACGCCAACGAAAATCGACAACGCCATCGGCATGTCAGACGTCATGAGGTCCTTCTTGTGGCTCTCGAAGTCCGCGACGTACTCCTTCAGCGTGAGGTCGCGTCCTCGGGCAGCGTCCTTCGCGAGGCTCTTGCCGACGGCGTAGCCGATCACGAGGCCCAACAGAACCACGACAATCAGCCGCGCGACGATCTTCCGTGCCATACCGCCCCCGTTCAATATCCGTAGCCCGATCATTGGTCGGAGTTCGAGATATTGATCTCCAACCGCCAGTCGCCCGAGTAAAAGACCCAGACGGCGACGAACTTGCCGATCTGCACCTCGTCCAGTTTCAGCTCATCGGCCATGAATCGATACGAGCCGCGCACAATGGCGAGGTCCGCGGACTCAGCGATCGTGACTTCCTGCAGGTCGAAGCTGTAACTGCACCGCGGCAGCTCCTCAAGCAGCCGGCGATAGTGTTCGCGGATCGCGTCGCGGCCCACAAGCGCCGGTTGTCCCGGCAACAGCTCCTGCGCGTCGGGCGTGTAGATCGCCATCATGCCGTCGAGATCGCGGCGGCGCGCCGCGTCCAACCAGGAGTCGTCCAGCTCCCGGATCCGATCGACGTGGCGGCTGGCGGTGAGTTGGTCCATAGGGGATGGGGGGATCAGCGCGGGTCGTGTACGCCCCAGACCTGGCGGAGCACATCGCTGATTTCGCCCAGCGACGCGCGTGCGCGCACCGCGTCGAGAATCGGCTCCATCAACGGGGCACTGGATTCGCGGGCTGCAGCGTCGAGTGCCCCGAGGGCACGTTTAACGTTTCCCGCGTCCCGTTTCTCGCGCAGCTCGGCCAGGCGACGCCGTTGCTGATCGGCGAGCTTGGAATAGTCGGGCGCCACGATCGGTGGGATCGGCTCGCCCGTCACATACTCGTTCACGCCCACCACGACCTGCTTCCCCGCTTCAATGTCACGCTGCTGTTCGTACGCGCTCCGGGCGATCGCCTCCTGGAAGAAACCGCGCTCGATCGCCTTCACAGAACCTCCACCAACCTCCACTTCCTCCACCAACGCTTTGGCCGCAGTCTCGAGCCTGTCGGTCAGGGCCTCTACGTACCAGCTTCCGCCCAGCGGATCGACCACATCGGGGACGCCAGTCTCGTGCGCCAGCAGCTGCTGCGTTCTCAAGGCCAACGTCGCGCTCAGCTCGGTGGGCAGCGCCAGCGCTTCATCATAGGAGTTCGTGTGGAGGGACTGCGTGCCGCCCAGCACGGCGGCCATCGCCTGAATTGCAACCCGCACGACGTTGTTGAGCGGCTGCTGCGCCGTGAGTGTGGCGCCGCCGGTCTGCGTGTGAAAGCGCAGCCGCGCCGCGGAGTCGGCGGCGTTGAACTTCTCTTTCATGAGGCGCGCCCAGAGGCGGCGCGCAGCGCGGAACTTGGCGATCTCCTCGAACAGGTCGGTATAGGCCGCGAAAAAGAAGGAGATGCGCGGCGCAAAGTCATTGACCTCGAGCCCCGCGGAGCGCGCACCGCGCACATACTCGAGCGCATTGGCAAACGTAAACGCGATTTCCTGTACTGCGGTTGCTCCGGCCTCCCTCATGTGATAGCCCGAGATCGAGATCGGATTGAAGCTCATCTTGGCGCGCGAGGTAAAGCGAAAGACGTCGGCGACGAGGCGCAACGACGGCTCCGGCGGATAGATGTACGTCCCGCGCGCGATGTACTCTTTGAGAATGTCGTTTTGCAGCGTGCCCTGCAGCGTGTGGAGCGGGACTCCCTGCTCTTCCCCCACGGTGATGTACATCGCGAGCAGAATCGCCGCGGTGGCATTGATGGTCATGCTGGTCGAGACTTTATCGAGCGGAATCCCGTGAAATACGCGCTCTAGATCCTCGACGCTGTCGATCGCGACGCCGGCCCGCCCCACTTCCCCTTCGGCCATGCGATGATCGGAGTCGTAGCCCATCTGCGTGGGCAGGTCGAACGCGACCGAGAGCCCGGTCTGGCCGGCATCGAGCAGGTGCCGGAAGCGCGCATTCGTCTCTTCCGCCGTGCCGAAGCCCGCGTACTGGCGCATCGTCCACAGCTTGCCGCGGTACATCGTTGGATAGATGCCGCGCGTGAACGGGAACTCGCCGGGTGCGCTCACGTCGGTCCAGGGACGCTCCAGCCAATCGGCTGTCATCGCTCCGCGAGAACCGACTGGGCGAAGGCCACGTCCTGCTTCGAGCCGATGATGAGCGGGGTGCGTTGGTGCAGCGCGGTGGGGTTGATGTCGAGAATGTCGCGCCGTCCGTCGGTTGCGGCGCCGCCCGCCTGCTCCACCACGAACGCGAGCGGCGCGGCCTCGTACAACAGCCGCAGCTTTCCTTGCGGGGAGGCGGTATCGGCGGGATAGAGAAAGACGCCGCCCGACATCAGGTTGCGGTGAATATCGGCGACCAGCGATCCGATGTAGCGGGCGTTCTTTGCTTCGACTCGGCCGGTATCGCCGTTCTTGAACGCGGCCACGACTCGCTGGATCCCCGGCTCCCACTTGTTCCAGTGACTCTCGTTGACGCTGTAGTACTTGCCGACGTCGGGACAGCGAATGTCGGGATGTGAGAGCAGGAATTCCCCGATCGTGGGATCGAGTGTGAAGCCGTGCACCCCCTGCCCCGTCGAATACACCAGCATCGTGCTCGAGCCATAGAGGATGTAGCCCGCGGCGACCTGCGCGCGGCCCTTCTGCAGGCAGTCGCCCAGCCCGCCAGGACCGCGCTTTGTGGCCGTACGGCGATGGATCGAGAAGATCGTCCCGATCGAAACGTTGACGTCGATGTTGGTCGAGCCATCGAGCGGATCGTACAGCAGCACGTACTTGCCGCCGCGCCGGTCTGCGCGCACCTGCACGGGAATGGGTTCTTCGTCTTCTTCCGACGCCACCACACACACGCGGCCGGTATGCTCGACGCTGTTTCGTACGGTTTCGTTCGCGAAAACGTCCAGCTTCTGTTGCAGCTCGCCCTGGACGTTGATCGCGCCGAATTCGCCGAGGATATCCGTCAGACCCGCGCGGCGCACCTGCCGCGAAATGATCTTGGCGGCGAGACAGAGATCGTAGAGCAGGTTCGACAGCTCCCCCGTCGCCTCGGGGTGGAGCCGCTCCTGCTCCATGATGAACCGCTCAATCGTGATGACGGACGTCGGTGATTGCGAGCGTGCCATGACTCGAGACGGTGAATGTGATCGTGCCCCGCTCATCGGTGCGGAGCACGGGAACATCATGTGCCCGGAGCCGCGCCAGCGTCTCGGGCGCGGGATGCCCGTACCGGTTCTTCGCCCCCACGCTGATCACGGCCTCCGCCGGCTGTAGCTCGTCGAGCCAGCGGTCGGAGGTCGCGCCGCGTGACCCGTGATGCCCCACCTTGAGTACCGTCACGCGGCCGATGTGCCCGGCGAGACGGGTCTCAGTGGGCAGCCCCGCATCGCCCGCAAACAGCAGCCGCGCCGTCCCGTAGGTCACCAGCAGCACGACCGATTCTTCGTTGATATCCGTCTGACTCACCGCCCAGGCTGAGTCCGGACTCACCACCTCGATCGTGACTCCATCCAGCTCCAGCCGGTCGCCGCGTCGCGCCGGCCGCCACTCGGCCCCATCGCTCTCGACCGCGCCGAGGAAGCCGAGATAGCCCGCGTCGGGCACGGGCTGACCCGGCTCGAGGACGAAGGCGGGATCGAACGCATCGAGCACCGCGGGCAGGCCACCGAAATGATCGAGGTGCGCGTGCGTGGCTACTATGCCCGCGAGCTGCATGGCCCCGTGGCTCCGCAGAAACGGCACCACCACCTTGCGCCCCGCGTCACCCTGTGGACCACGCGGCCCACCGTCAATCAGGAGCCACCGGCCGGCCGGACTGCGCAAGGCGACCGCGTCCCCCTGCCCGACGTCTAGGAAACTTACGGTGAGGCATGAACAAACTGAACGGCGTGTAAAGGCGTGGAACAGCGTGGTCCATGAGAGGAAAGCGCCGATGAAGCAGACGCGGGCCGCGACGGTCCAGCGACGCCGGGGCGAGTTCCAGAGCCACCACGCCAGCACGAGGATTCCGAGCCACAGGGCGGCAGCGCGTGGGCCCGCGATCATGATGAAGTGCCCGCCCGGGAGCGCGGCTGCCGCTTTCGCGACCACGTCGAGCAGCGCCAGGCATAGTCCAGCGCCGGCGGCGAGCCAGCTCGAGGACAGGAGCAGCGCGACCATGAGACCAGGAACCGCGATTCCCGCGAGAGGAATCGCGGCGAGGTTGGCCACGATGCCGATTGGGGCGACGGTGCCGAAGGTGTATGCCGTGATCGGGGCGGTCAGCAGCGTTGCGGCGGCCGCCGGCACGAGCAAGCGCACCGCTTTCGGATACCGCTCCGCCGCCCGGCCGGCCCAAATCACGGCCGCAACCGCCGCAACCGAGAGCCAGGCACCGACGGATTGCACTGCCCAGGGATCGGCGAGCATCACAAACCAGGCCGCGAGCGCCACGAATCCGCGGGGCGCGACGACACGTTGGCGCAGCTTCGCGACATCCAGCAGCGCCAACATCGCGGCCGAGCGAGTCGCGGGAGCGGGGAATCCCAGTAACCAGACGTAGGCGAGCATCACGACCGTGCCCGCGGCGAACCGCGCCCGCGCGCCCAGCCGCAGTCGCGCGAGCAATACGCTCAGCCACGCCGCGAAGAAACCGACGTGCAGCCCGGAGATGGACAGCAAGTGGGCGAGACCGGAGCGCGTGTAGCGCTCGCGCAGCTCGGCATCGAGCTCCGCGCGCCGCGCGATGACCAACGCATCCACCAGCGGCGCCCGCGCGCCGAACAGCCGCCGGCTGCGCTCGGCAACACGATCGCGCAGTGCACCGCGCCCGCGGGGCACGGGATCGAGCTCGCGCAGGCGCCGCGCGACGAGAATGCCGCCCCCCCGGTTGGCGTCGCTGAGGAATCGGCCCGCGACGACCCACGTCGTGCCACCGTGAGCAGGATGACCCTCAGGCCAGCGAATGGTGAGTGTGCCGCCGCAGGACCCAGCATGCACACTTCCCTCGACGACGCCGCCCTTGTCCGGCGCGGGGTCGGTTAACTGGACGATTGCTGCACGCGTTTCCCCGGGGCGTGGCCCCGGGGCACTCCACCCGCCCGCGCATGATGCGCGTTGCTCGCGCACCGCCGCGGCCCCCCACAAGGTCCCAGCGACAAGCATGACGCCGAGAGCCGCACCGAGTGGGGCGCGACGGAAGAGCATTGCGGCGCCGAGCAACACGCACCACGCCGTCACACGCAGTTCCACGCCGGCCAACGCCGTAACGAGCCCGGCGGCGAAGGCGACAGTGAGATACAGGATCGGCGGGCGCACCGGGGGGGCGCGCCTCAGTCTACAGCTGCGTCGGTTTCGCTCCGCAGCGAGGTGCGAGGGCGACCTTGCGGAAGCCCTCGAGCAGCGCGACGTCGAGCTTGGCTTTCTCTTGATCGCTCGCGAGGGTCAGCTCGGTGAGGATCTCCCCCTGGCGGGTGGAGACGTAGTGCGGGGCCAAACGATTGAGCGCGTACACGAGGACATCGCTCCGGCAGGTCTCGCAACCGCAGAATTTCGGAAAGCCCTCGCGCAGGCTCTGATACTCCCGCCGCACGACTTCCAGCGCGACGTTGGTTACTGCCACGCGGCCTCACCCCCTGACCCCCTCTCCGCGTCGCGGAGAGGGGGTACGGCGGTGACGGCATAATCGTCAATGGGCCACGCGGTGAACGTCGATCCGGTCGTGCCCGTGAAGCGCACGCGGCGGTACGTCCCGATCCACTCAGCCGGCCCGTCCACCAGCGCGATCTTGTTCGTGCGGGTGCGCGCCTGGAGCAAGTCGCCGCGCTTCGCCGGACCCTCGACCAGCACTTCGTGGGTGGACCCCACCAGACCGATGTTTTTCTGCTTCGCGACCCGACGCACGACGCTGATGAGCCGGCCAATCCGCTCCGTCTTGATCTCTTCGGACACGTGATCTTTGATGCGCACGGCGGGTGTGCCCTCGCGGACGGAATACTTGAACGTGTACGCGTCGTCGAACGCCACCTGCTCCACCAGCGACAGCGTTTCCTGGAAATCGTCTTCGGTCTCTCCCGGGAATCCGATGATGATGTCGGTCGAGAGCGCGATGCCGGGCACGGTGGCACGCAACGCGGCCACGACTTCGAGATAGCGCTCCCGATCGTAGCGGCGCAGCATCCGTTTGAGCGTGCGGGAGCTGCCGCTTTGCACGGGCAGATGCACGTGCTCACAGACGGCGGGCGTCTCGGCCATCGCCGCGAGCACGCCTGGCGTGAAGTCCGTGGGATAGGGCGACGTAAACCGGACGCGCCGGATGCCGTCCACCACCCCCACCGCGCGCAGCAGATCCGCGAAGTCGTGCTCGCCGTCGTGATAGCTGTTGACTGTCTGGCCAAGGAGCGTGACCTCGGTGGTACCAGTCCGCGCGAGACGCGCGACTTCGTCCACCACGTCGGCCAACTTGCGACTCCGCTCCGGGCCGCGCGTCATCGGAACGATGCAGAACGTGCACCGATAATCGCAGCCGCGTTGCACCGTCACGAATGCCGAGATCGCATTGTCACGCACCGGCGGCACGTCTTCGTAGTGCTCCCAACCCTTGAAGGCGACGTCGGCGGCGCGCTCCCCGCCCTTGGCTTGCGCGATCAGCTCGGGCAGCCCGCGGTATGCGTCGGGGCCGATCACCAGATCCACCTGCGGCACGCTCGCCAAGAGCCTAGGTCCCAGACGTTGCGCCATGCAGCCGACGACACCCAACACGTCTCCGGGACGCTTGTAGCGCTTCAGCTCACCCATGCGTCCCAGCACCCGCTGCTCCGCGTGATCGCGCACCGCGCATGTGTTCACCAGCAGCACGTCCGCTTCCGCCGGATCCTCGGTGCGCACGTAGCCCTCGCGCCGCAGGACCCCGAACATCAGCTCGGAATCCGAGACGTTCATCTGGCAACCGTAGGTCTCGATGTAGACGCGAGGCATCAGTTTATCTCCACCGCAAATCTACTCTCTCCGCTCCAATCCTCCGAACCGACGTAGACGGTGAGGTAGTCCTCCGTGATCACCTCGATCTTGCCTTGGCCACGGCCCGAGACGACGCCATCGGCCACCTGCCCCACCCGTCTCAGGCGATACGCTTTGGCCTTCGCTTCCCCAAGCTCGCGCAGCTCGCGCGCACGCTCGCGGATGACCTCCGGCCGCACCTGCCCCGCGAGTCGCGCCGCCGGTGCATCGGGACGAACCGAAAAAGGAAAGACGTGCAAATAGGTGAAAGGCAAGACGTGTAAGAGCGTAAGAGAGGCGTGATGATCTGCGTCGCTCTCGCCTGGAAATCCCGCGATCACATCCGCCCCGAGGCCAAAGACCGGCAGTCGTTCGGCGAGCCACTCGATCCGCGCCCGGTAGGACTCCGCCGTGTACCAGTGCCGGCCCATGCGCTTGAGCACGCGGTTCGACCCGGACTGCAGCGGTGCGTGCAGATGCGCGGCAAGATTGCGCGGGGCGTTGATGAGGAGATGAGCGAGCGTGTCGTCGACCTCGGTGGCCTCGACCGACGAAAGGCGATATCTCACCGCGGGCACGGCTTCGATGAGGCGCTCAAGAAGTGCACCGAGTGACCTCACCCCCTGACCCCCTCTCCGCAATGCGGAGAGGGGGGACGACCGGTCCTGGCCGTAGGTGCCAATGTGCACACCCGTCAGCACAATCTCCGCGTGGTGCTGCGCCAGCGCGCGCGCTTCTTCCACCAACTCCGCGACCGCGCGCGAGCGGTTGTTACCGCGCGCCAGCGTCGTTGCGCAGAAGGTGCAGTGCTCGTCACAGCCATCCTGGATTTTCAGGAGAGCACGGGACCTCACCCCCTGACCCCCTCTCCGCGTTGCGGCGAGGGGGAACGTGAGGCCGGCTGCGGTGAGGACAGCTTCGGGATCCGCGTTCGCCACGACGGCGCGCACCGACGGCAATGCGGCGATCGCGCCGTCGTCGAGCGCCGCCGCACATCCCATCACGATGGTTTGCGCGTGTCCGCTCTTCGCCACATGGCGGACGAAGCGGCGCAGCTTGACTTCACTTTCATGTGTGACGGTGCAGGAATTGATGACGGCGAGATCGGCGAGTGCGGGATCAGCCACGACGACGGCGCCGCCGGCCTCAAACGCCGCGCGAACCCGTTCCGTGTCGTACTGGTTCGCTTTGCAGCCGAACGTATGGAAGTAAACGTTCACGGCCACACGGTCAGCCCCAGCAGGAACGTCCACACCC
>DASYTD010000007.1:0-5767 GCA_036002655.1 Gemmatimonadales bacterium | reverse complement strand
CAGCTCGACGCACATGAAGATCACGATGGCGTTGCGCCGGAACAGCACGCCCGCGACGCCCAGAGTGAAAAGGACGGCGGAGATCGCGAGAGCGGGACTCAGGAGCATCTACAGTTTCCGCTTTGCCAGCACGACGGCGCCCACAATCGCCGCGAGGAGCAGCACGCTGGCGATCTCGAAGGGCACGAGGTACGCCTCGAACAGGGGATTCGCCACGGTGCCGACCATGCCCTGCTGCTGTTGCGCGGCGGCCAGCGTTCCAGGCGGCAGCCGGATCGCGTCGGGGACCGACGCCTCGCCGAGCACCCGCAGTTGGAGCAACAGCGCACCCGCGAGCACGACGGCAATCAGGACGCCCACCGGACCCTTGATGTCGGTCGGCCCGGGACGCCCGAGGTTCAGCAGCATGATCACAAAGAGGAACAGCACCATGATGGCGCCCGCATACACCAGCACCTGGAGGACCGCGATGAACTGCGCGTCCAGCAGGACGAAGAGCGCGGCGAGGGCGAACAGCGTGACCACCAGCCACAGCGCGCTGGCGACGGGGTTCTTGCGCGTGATACATAGCAACGCGCTTCCCATCGCAATGACGCCGAAGATCCAGAAGAAGGTGAGAATCAAGGGACTCGGGGCTCGGGGCTAGGGCTTAGGGCTATTCACCTTTGGGATCCGACGGATCCCAAAGCGTGGATACCGGGTGCGTTTGCGCCGTCAGGCGCTCGAGATCGTACACGAACCGGTCGCGCGAGTACTCCGAGTTCTCGTAGTGCACGCCGACGTGAATCGCTTCTTCCGGACACACCTCCTGGCAATACCCGCAGAAGATGCAGCGGAACTCGTCGATCTCGTAAATCAGCGGGTAGCGGTGTCCCTCTTCATCTTCACCGGGCACCAGCTTGATGCAGTTGGCGGGACAGATCTGCGGGCAGAGGCCGCAGGCGACGCACTTGGCCCGTCCCTGCTCGTCCGTGAGCATGCGATGCGTGCCGCGCCAGCGCGACGAGAGCGTCCAGTCCTTGGAGGACTTTTCCTCCGGGTACTGCATCGTGACCTTGGGTCGCAGCAGATGGCTGAAGGTGAGCGCCATGCCCTTCAGCGTAGCGCGCAGGTACGAGGTCTCCCGCGTGGGCCGCTTCATGACCTTCACGCCGATGGCCATTAGGCAGCCTCCTGGGGCATCGACCCGGCAACGATGCGCCCGCGGTCCAGCCACCAGACCAACGGCACGAGCAGGACGAGGTTGAGTCCGCCGAGGGCCCACGCCATTCCCGGCCCGTATTCCCATCCGAGCCGCACCCGCAGGAACCAGATCGCCGTGGCCAGCACGGTGATGTAGATGAGCGCCAGCGGCAGCAACACCTTCCAGCCGAGCGCCATCAGCTGGTCGTAGCGGAAACGCGGCAGCGTCCAGCGGACCCAGACGTACGTAAAGAGGAAGAAGAACGTCTTGGCGCCGAACGCCGCGAGCGTCAGCAGCGTCTTGAGGATGCTCGGATCACCGGTCGAATCCCAGCGCGTGAAAGGGATGTCCCACCCGCCAAAGAACAGGGTGGCCATCAACGCCGACGCGGTCACCATGTTCGAGTATTCGGCGATGTAGAACATGGAGAACTTCATCGCGCTGTATTCGGTGTGATAGCCGGCGATCAGCTCCCCTTCGGCTTCCGGTAAGTCAAAGGGCAGCCGGTTCGTCTCGGCGAAGGCGCTGATGCAGAAGATCAGGAACGCGATCGTGAGCGGAATAACGAATGGCAGTCCCCGCTGCTGCTGCGCGATGACTTGGGACAGCGTGACGTTGCCGGCCAGCAGCAATACCGCCACGGTACTCATCCCCAGCGAGATCTCGTACGAAATCATCTGCGCGGAGGCGCGGAGTCCGCCGAGCAGCGAGTACTTGTTGTTGGACGACCATCCCGCCAGCACGATCCCGTACACGCCGAGTGAGCTGATCGCGAGGATGTACAGGAAGCCGACGGGCAGATCGGCCACGACCATCGGGACGACGCCCCACTTGGTGGGCAGCGGCGCCGCGAAGGGGATGACCCCGAACGTCAGCAGCGCCGGCACGAACGACACAATCGGCGCGAGCGTGAACAGCGCCTTGTCGGCCATCGCCGGCGCAGTCTCTTCCTTGAGGAAGTTCTTGAGGCCATCCGCGGCGGGTTGCAGGATGCCCTGCGGGCCCACGCGGTTCGGGCCGAGGCGATCCTGCATCCACGCGCACACGCGCCGCTCGAACAGTGTGAGCAGCGCGACGCTCACCAGAATGAGGTTGAAGACCACGAACACCTTGAGGGCGGACGACACGATGAAGAACGTCATCGCGCAGCCTCCGCCAAACCCAGCGCCGCCACCAATTGCCCCAGCACCCACGCGGCCGGCTGCGCCATCCCCGGGGCGGGCTTCGCCTGGAAATAGCGCTGCTCGCGCCCGTCGCGATTCGTGAAGGTGCCCTCTTCCTCCGCGACGTTCGCGATCGGCAACACGACTTCGGCCGTGCGGCAGGGCGCGTCGTTGCCGAGCACCGTACCCAAATAGATCAGCGCGCCGTCGGTCTCCACGGCGCAGTCGGGATCGTCGAGCACCAGCACCACCGCGGCCGTCTTTGCGGCAGCGAGCGCTTGCGCGTAGTCGCGCGTGTAGCCGAGCTGTTCGGCGCCCTTCGCGTTGGGGGCGCGCTCGGCACGGAGCGCGAGATTGGGAACGCCTGCGAGCGGCGCCTCTTCCCCCATCACGACCTGGAATGCGCCGGTCCAGGTGAAGCCTCCCCCGGACAGTAGCCGTTTTGCCGCCGCCAGCGCTTCGCTAGAGGCGCCCGGGGATACGAGCGCCACGGCCTTTCCCGACGCCCCCCGCAGGATACCGACGACCCGGTCGAGCGCTTCATCCCAATCCACAGCCTTTAGCTCTCGGTCGCGTCGAATAAGCGGAGCCTCGATCCGGTCGCCGCGGTTCATCCAGCGGTAGTGCATGCGGCCGTGATCGCAGATGAAGTAGCGATTCACCTCGAGGTTGGGCCGCGGGCGCACGCGCACGACGACTTCGTCGCGCGTGTCGAGCGAGATGTTGCATCCCTGCGAGCATCCGGTGCAGATGGACGCCGTCTTGTCGAGCTCCCAGGCGCGCGCCTTGTGCAGGAAGTCTTTGGAGAGCAGCGACCCGACGGGACAGAGATCGACGACGTTGCCGGCCCATGGATGATCGAGCCGCGCTTCCGGATGAATGCCGATGAACGCCCGATCGCCACGCTCCGACACGTTGAGGACCGGCTCCTGCGCCACATCCTCCATAAAGCGCACACACCGCGTGCAGAGAATGCAGCGGTTGGGCACGTACAGGACGTCGGGGCCGAAATCTTCCACCGGATTGAAGCGCTTTGCGTACTCGGCGTAGCGCGTCCCCGCTCGCCCTTCCTGAAAGACGAAGTCCTGCAGCTCGCATTCACCCGCCTGGTCGCAGATGGGGCAGTCGAGCGGATGATTGATCAGCAAGAGCTCGAGCACGCTTTGACGCGCGTCCTTAGCCTGCGCGCTTTGAGTCCGGACGACCATTCCCTCGGTTACGGTGGTTGCGCATGCAATTTGGAGCTTCGGGGCTTTCTCGATTTCGACCAGGCACATCCGGCAGACGCCCGCGACCGGGAGGCCGGGGTGGTAGCAGTAGTGCGGGACGAGCACTCCCGCCTGCTTGGCAGCCTCGATGACCAGCGTCCCAGCGGGCACGCTCACCGGCGCGCCGTCAATGGTCAGGTTGATTAAACCGTCAGCCATCAGCCCTCAGCCCACCATTACGGGTGAGCGTTTGCCAGCCAGGTATGCCTCGAATTCGCCGCGAAACTTCTTGATGCCGCTGACGACCGGCGCGGCGCAGGAGTCCGACAGCACGCAGATCGTCTTGCCGGTCATGTTCTCGGAGAGGTCGAGGAGCAGATCGAGATCCTTCGTCGTGCCCTGACCGGCGAGGATTCGCTCGAGGATCTTGGTCGTCCATGCGGTCCCCTCGCGGCACTGCGTGCATTGGGCGCAGGACTCGTGGGCATAGAAGCGCGCCAGCCGCATGATCTGGTAGACCATGTCGGCCGAATCGTCGAACACGATCACGCCGCCCGAGCCGAGCATCGAGCCCTTCTCCACGACGCCTTCGTAGTCGAGCAGGCAGGCTTCCGTCTCTTCGCGCGTGAGGATCGGCACGGACGAGCCGCCCGGGATGCAGGCCTTGAACGTGCGGCCCGCCGGCGGTCCGCCGCACATGTCGTACAGCAGATCCTTGAGCGGGAACCCCATCGTGACTTCGTAGTTGCCGGGGCGCTGCACGTGGCCACACACGGAGAACAGCTTCGTCCCGGTGCTCTTCGGATTGGAGAGCGAGAGGCCCTTATACCAGGCCGCACCGCGTTTGATGATGTGCGGGACCGCGGCCAGCGTTTCGACGTTATTGATCGTCGTCGGCAGGCCGAAGAGCCCGGCCGCCGCCGGGAATGGCGGCTTGATGCGGGGATTGCCGCGTTTGCCTTCGATCGAGTTCATCAGCGCGGTTTCTTCGCCGCAGATGTAGGCGCCCGCGCCGCGATGGAGATGGACCTTGATGGCGCCGAACACGCCGGCGGCATTGGCCTCCGCCAGTGCCTTTTCCATGATTACCCACGGCTCGGTGAACTCGCCGCGGATATAGATGTAGACGACCTCGGCGCGGATCGCGTGCGCGGCGATGGCTGAGCCCTCGAGCAGCGCGTGTGGCGTCCAACGCATGATCTCCCGGTCCTTGAACGTCCCGGGCTCCGATTCGTCGGCGTTCACGCAGAGGTAATGCGGTTTCTTCTTTTCCTGCGGCATGAACGACCACTTGAGGCCGGTCGGGAACCCGGCCCCGCCGCGTCCCCGCAGCCCCGATTCCTTCACGATGTCGGTGACGGCGACGGGGTCAGTCTTGAGCGCCTGCGCGAGCGCCTCGTAGCCGCCGCGCTTGGTCCACCCTTTGTAGGTGCGCGCGTCGGCGTCGCCGAAGTACTGCGACAGGACCACCGTCTCTTTAGGATGCGGCTTGTGGGGAAAACCCATCAGCAATGTCCAATGTAGAATGTAGAACGCTCAATGTTCATTGAACGTTGAACATTGGAAATTGGGCATTCTACATTGCTTTCTCTCATCTGTACTTCTTGACGATCTCCGGAACCTTCTCCGGCGTCACGTTCTCGATGAAGTCATCATTGATGATGACGGGTATCGGGAAGCCGCAGGCGCCGAGGCATTCCACCTCGACGATCGTCCACTTGCCGTCGGGGCTCGTCGCGCCCGCGTCGCCGGCACCGGAGTGCTCGAGCAACGCCTTCAGCACGTCCTCCGCGCCGCAGATGTTGCAGGGCGACGTCGTAC
Source organism: Gemmatimonadales bacterium (assembly GCA_036002655.1). GTDB lineage: Bacteria > Gemmatimonadota > Gemmatimonadetes > Gemmatimonadales > GWC2-71-9 > 20CM-2-65-7. The sequence continues at coordinate 392 of DASYTD010000007.1, read as the reverse complement.
AGACCTGCACGAAATTCCGGCCCACCGGATGCTGGTGGTACATCGTGTAGAACGTGACCACGCCCTTCACAAACGCGGGCGTCAGACCCAGCACCTCGCCGACCTCGGCCATGGTACGGTCCGAGATCCAGCCGCGTTCACGCTGCGCAATCCAGAGCGCCGGCAGCAGGGCGGCCTGCTTGTTGGGATAGCGCTGCAACACCGTCTGCAGCTCGTCGAGCGGTTTCCCCGTAAAGACGGGTTCGTGATCCTCCAGCACCGTCATCGGTCAACCTCACCCATTACGATGTCCACCGACGCGTTGATCGCGATCAAATCGGACAGCAGATGGCCTTCGGCCATCTTGGGCAGCGCGGACAGATTGATGAAGGAGGGCGGCCGGATGCGCCAGC
>DASYTD010000006.1:0-7829 GCA_036002655.1 Gemmatimonadales bacterium | reverse complement strand
CTCCGCCCTCGGGACCCAGGTCAACGACCCAATCCGCCGTCTTGATCACGTCGAGATTGTGCTCGATGACAACCACCGTGTTGCCCTTGTCCACCAACCGATGGAGCACTTCCAACAACAGCCGCACATCCTCGAAGTGCAACCCGGTGGTCGGCTCGTCGAGGATGTATAGGGTCCGGCCTGTATCGCGCTTGGCGAGCTCGGTCGCGAGCTTGACGCGCTGCGCTTCGCCGCCCGAGAGAGTGGTCGCCGACTGTCCGAGATGGATGTATCCCAAACCTACGTCGTTGAGCAACTCGAGTTTCGTCCTGATACGCGGCTGATGCTCGAAGAAATCGAGCGCGTCAGCGACCGTCAGATCGAGCACGTCGGCGATCGACTTTCCTTTATACCGCACCTCCAACGTCTCCCGATTGTAGCGCCGGCCCTTACAGACTTCGCACGGCACGTAGACGTCCGGCAGGAAGTGCATCTCCACCTTCACGAGCCCGTCGCCCTGACAGGCTTCGCAGCGGCCCCCCTTCACGTTGAAGGAGAACCGGCCGGGCCCGTAGCCGCGAAGCTTGGACTCCGGGAGATACGTGAACAGCTCCCGAATCGGCGTGAACAGTCCCGTATAGGTCGCGGGATTGGACCGCGGCGTCCGGCCGATGGGACTCTGATCGATGTCGATCACCTTGTCGATCTGGTCGAGCCCTTCGATCCGCTCGTGCGCGCCGGGCACGACCTTGGCGCGATAGAAATGCCGGGCCAGTGCCTGATACAGAATGTCGGTGACCAGCGTCGATTTCCCCGAGCCCGACACGCCCGTTATCGCGACGAAGAGTCCGAGCGGAAAATCGACTGACAGATCTTGGAGATTGTGATGGCGAGCGCCGAGCACGCGGAGCATGCGATCGGTACTGGCGATGCGCCGGCGCGGGGGGACCGGAATCCGCAGCTCGCCGCGCAGATAGCGCGCCGTGAGGGAGTCGCGATGGCGCAGCACATCCGGCAGCAGACCCGCGGCGACGACTTCTCCGCCGTGGCGGCCGGCGCGTGGCCCCAGATCCACGACGTAATCCGCCGAGCGAATCGTCTCCTCATCGTGCTCGACGACGAGCACCGTGTTACCGAGGTCGCGCAGCTCTTTGAGCGTCGCCAGCAGGCGCGCGTTGTCGCGCTGGTGCAAGCCGATCGACGGTTCGTCGAGGATGTAGAGCACGCCCACCAGCCGGCTGCCGATCTGCGTGGCGAGGCGGATCCGTTGCGCCTCGCCCCCCGAGAGCGTCGCGGCCGAGCGGTTGAGCGTGAGGTAGTCGAGACCGACGTCCACGAGGAACCGCAGCCGGTCGGTGACTTCCTTCAGAATCGGCCGCGCAATCTCCGGGTCGAGCCCGGGACGGCCGTTGCCGCGGAGCGGCACATGCGAGAAGAACTCGAGCGCTTCCCGTACGGGAAGCGCGACGACGTCGCCGATGCTGTGACCGGCCACGAGCACGGATAGGCTCTCGGGCTTGAGCCGGCGTCCCCCGCATGTCGGGCACGCCTGCTCGACCATGTACTGCTCGAGCTGCTCGCGCACCGCGTCCGAGGCGGTTTCGCGATAGCGCTTCTCGACGTGATCGAGCACGCCCTTCCAGCCCGACTCGTACGACCCGTGCCAGCGCTCGCTGTCGTACTGATACGTGATCGTTTTCCCCGGCGCACCCTGGAGCAGCGTCTTTTGCACGGCGGGCGACAGATCACGCCAGGGCGCGTTGAGGTCGAACTTGTAGGTCTTCGCCAGCGCCGGCAGCACCACTTTCCTGAGATAGCCGCTCGGCTCGCCCCACGGCAGCACGACCCCTTCGAGAATCGAGAGACTCTGGTCGCCGAGCACGAGATCGGCGTTGACCTCGCGACGCGTGCCAAGTCCCGAGCAGTCCGGGCATGCACCATACGGCGAGTTGAACGAGAACTGCCGCGGCTCGAGCTCGGGCAGCGACAGGCCGCATTTGGGGCAGGCGTAGCGCTCCGAGAACAGGCGCGAGCGCGGGCTGCCGGTCTGGCGGACGACTTCCACGACGCCGTCCGCAGCCTTGAGCGCGGTTTCGATCGAATCCGCGAGCCGTGCGCGGTCGGCCGGGCGGACGACGAGGCGGTCCACCACGACCGCGATGTCGTGGTTTTGGCGGCGATTGAGCTTGGGCACATCGGAGAGGTCGTAGGTCTCGCCGTTGATCCGGGCGCGCACGAATCCCTGCTTGCGCATCGCCTCGAAGACGTCGCGGAATTCGCCTTTGCGTCCGCGCACGAGCGGCGCGAGCACTTCGATCTTCGTGCCTTCGGGCCACTCGAGCACGAGGTCGGTGATCTGCGACGCGGACTGCCGCTCGACGGGCGTGCCATCGTTGGGACAATGCGGCGTTCCCGTGCGGGCCCAGAGGAGGCGGAGGTAGTCGTAGACCTCGGTGATCGTCCCGACGGTGGAGCGCGGGTTGGCGCCGGCGGTTTTTTGCTCGATCGAGATCGCCGGAGAGAGCCCCTCGATGGCATCGACGTCCGGCTTGTCCATGAGACCGAGAAACTGGCGCGCATAGGCGGAGAGGGACTCGACGTACCGCCGCTGGCCCTCGGCATAGATCGTGTCGAACGCGAGCGACGATTTGCCCGACCCCGACAAGCCCGTGATCACCACGAGCGCGTTTCGGGGAAGCTCGACGTCGATGTTTTTGAGATTGTGTTCGCGTGCCCCGCGGACGATTAATGAATCGCCTGGCATAGACTCGGAGGCTACTTACGACCCGGTGCTCAGGTCAACTCTCGGGGGTCCGGCGGCGCAGGGAAGGCCATTGCCTAAGCATCCCCCATTTCCTACGTTAGCATCCCCCATGACGACACACGCGGAGCTGCTCACATGAACCGAGGTGGTCCACGGCGGGAGCGCCGCTGGCAGACCTCGCAGGAGCGCGCCCGCGTAGCCGCGGAGCTGATCGAGGAAGCCGAGTCGCTCACTCAGACAGGCGCGATCGCGACGCCCAATGACGTCGCCCGCGACCAAAAGCCTCCTCCACTGCGCGTCGCGCAACCGGCCACCGCTCCGCCGGCGGCGGGCCTGACCGCCAAGCTCGACCCGGAAACACCGGAGACGCCGCCGGCGCCTAGCCCGGAGCCTGCTCCTCCTCCTCCTCCTCCTCCTCCTCCAGAGCCCGCGGCTCCCGTCGCGGACGACCCGCTGTACGTCTCGGCGCGAGAAGCGAGCGAACGTGGTGAGACGGACCGGGCGGCCGCGTCGTACCGCGATCTCTTGGCGCGCGATCCCAAGCACGTGAAGGCGCGCAACAACCTGGCGCTGATTCTCGATGCCCGCGGCGACCGCGAGGGCGCGCTCGCCGAGCTGGACCGCGCGCTCGAGACCGAACCCGACAATGCGGCGTTGCTTCTGAACCGCGCCGCGATCCTCGGGGCGACGGTGCGCTATGCCGCCGCACAGCGCGACTTGCAGCGAGTGCTCCGCGCCGATGCGTCCAACGTCGAGGCGCTGTTCAATCTCGGGATCGTGCTGACGCGGCGCGGCATGTGGCCCGAAGGCATCCAGCAGCTCCAGCGCGCCGTCGAGGTCGAGCCGGGCCGGGCGGCCGCATGGTACTACCTCGGCGAAGCGCTGAATCACATGGACGACCTGGCCGGTGCCCTCGCGGCCTACGAGCGCGCCGTCGAGATGCAGCCCGCGAATCCCAAGGCGCTGTACGGGATCGGCAAGGTACTCGACCGCCTAAATCGCCCCGACGAGGCTACCGCGATGTACCGCCGCTCCCGGGAAATGACCGGTAGGTGATTCGCGTAGTCGTGGACGATCTCGCGTCGTTCGCCGCTGATGCAATCGTCCGTCCCGCCACCACCCGTCTCGATCCTACGGCAGCCGCGCTGCGCCGCGTGGAAGTGGTCGGCGGCGAAGAATTCCAGAATCGCATCCGCCTCAGCCGGGAGCTCGCAGTCGGCGCGGCCGTGGTCACGGCCGCCGGCGGCGACCTGCCCGCGGAATTCGTCATTCACGCCGTCATCCGCAGCGAAACGGAGCCGGTGACCCGAGGCAACGTCGCGCGGGCCTGGCTGTCCACGCTGCACCAGGCGCAGGAGTGGCAGTTCGCGCACCTCAGCGCACCGCCGTTGGGAACGGGGGCCGGCAATCTGACCCTCGAGGACTCCGCGGAGATCATGGCGACGGTGCTCCATGCGCACCGCGGCAGCGCCGAATTCCCCGCGGACGTGTCGTTCGTCGTGGAGCGCCCTGAGGATCAGCAGGTGTTCGAAGCCGCGCTGCAACGGGCGGTCTCATGAACCGCCGCAACTGGGTCATCGCGATTCTCGCGGCCTGGGTGCTGTCGCTCGGCTGGCTGGTGAAGCGCGAAGTCTTCCGTTCCACCGGCGCACGCCTCGCCGCGGCGGCACTCGCGGTGGCTCCGGGGGCGCTGTTCTACCGGCTCGACGTGGGCGACCAACAGGTCGGGTTTTCATCGACCACACTCGATACGCTCCCCAGCGCGATCCGCGTGGAGACGGTGTTCGTGCTCGACGTCGCGGCCGTCGGCAAGCTGCACCGGACCAGCGCGCGCAGCGTCGCGATCGTGTCGCGGGCGCTGCGGCTGCAAAGTGTGGATGCCACGTTCGATGGCGATTTGGGGCAATTCGCCGCGCATGGCCGCGTGCTCGGGGACAGCGTGTTGTCCGTCGCGATCATTTCCGAGGGCGACTCGCAGATGACGCGGATCCCGCTGCGAGGCCCACTCACGCTGCCGACGCTGCTGCCGCTGCGGCTCGCCTTCGGCGGGGAGCTGCAATCGGGACGCTCCTACACCGCGCGGCTGTTCGACCCGCTGCTGCTGACGGGACGCGACGTGACGGCGCGGGTCGCGGCGGAGTCCACGCTGGTCGTCTCCGACAGTGCCGATCTCGATTCCACGACGATGGTCTGGGTGCCCGAGCACTTCGACACCGTGCGGGCGTTTCGCATCGACCACGACGCGAACGGGGTTCCCATGCACAGCTGGATCGATGCCCAGGGACGGCTGGTGTTCGCGTCCAGCGATGCGGGACGGGGCGGCAATGGGTTTGCGATGGAGCGCGCGGCGTTCGAGATCGCGTACGAAAACTTCCGGCGCCGTGACACGGCGCGCGTTGCTCGCAACAGCGCCGCCCCCAAGCTCGGCGACATCGTGCCTGTGACAGCGTTGGCGGCCGGCGTGCGAGCGGATCCGTCGCCGCGGGCTCGGCTGATCTTGCTGCGGAACGGGACGGATACGCTCGCCCTCAATCAGCCAACCGCCTTGCAGTCGCATGCGGCGCCCTATCGCCTGCCCGCACGCGACACGGCACTGGCGCGCTGGCTCACGCCGGAGCCGCTCATCCAAAGCCGCGATCCGCGCATCGCCGCGCAGGCGCGGCAAATCATCGGACGCGAGCGCAGTCCCGCGCGTGTGGCCGAATTGCTGACCCACTGGGTGCACCGCTCCCTCCAACGGGCGACTCCGGTCGCCGGCAGCGCGCCGAGCGCGGTGAACGTGCTCCAGAACGGCCGCGGCGATTGCAATGAGGCCACGACGCTCTTCGTGGCGCTCGCGCGCTCCACCGGACTGCCGGCCCGCACCGTCGCGGGACTGCTGTATCTCGACGGCCGCTTCTACTACCACGCCTGGGCGGAGGTTTACCTGAACGACTGGATCGCGGTGGACCCCACGTTCGACCAATACCCCGCCGACGCGGCGCATCTGGGCATCGCGACCGGCGGCCTGGCACGGCACGCCGAGCTCGTTCCGATCATCGGCCGCCTGAAGCTCGAGGTCCTATGATCCGGCTGGAGAATCTGACCAAGCTCTACGGCAGCTTCGTCGCGGTGGACGACATCAGCCTGCACGTGCCGCGCGGCGTCCTCTACGGCTGTCTGGGCCCCAACGGCGCCGGCAAGACGACGACGCTGCGGATGATCGCCGGAATTCTTCGGCCCACGCAGGGGCGCGTGCTGCTGGGCGGCGACGACGTCCACGTGAATCCGCTGTCGGCCAAGATGCGGCTGGGATTCATCCCCGACCGGCCTTTCGTCTACGACAAGCTCACCGGCGCGGAATTCCTGCGGTTCGTCGCGGGCCTGTACGGCCAGGAGGGCGACGTGGTCGAGCGCCGCATCGCCGAGCTGCTCGAGGTGTTCGAGCTGACGAGCTGGAAGGATGAGCTGGTCGAAGCCTACAGCCACGGCATGCGCCAGAAGCTGATCATCTCGAGCGCGCTCATTCACCGCCCCGAGTGCATTGTCGTGGATGAGCCGATGGTCGGTCTCGACCCCAAGGCCGCGCGGCTGTTGAAGGACATCTTCCGGCAATTCGTCGGCCGCGGCGGCACGGTGTTGATGAGCACGCACACGCTCGAGGTCGCGGAAGCGATGTGCGACCAGATCGCGATCATCCAGCACGGCAAGATTGTCGCCGCGGGGACCGTCAGTGACGTGCGGCGCCAACACAAGGCGGGCGACGCGAGCCTCGAGGAGTTGTTCCTCAAGCTGACTGGTGGCGCTCAGGTACGCGAGCTGGCTGAGGTCCTGGGGAAATGAAGCAGCCATCGCTGGCGCACGTCCTGCAGCCCAAATGGCGGACCGCGCTGCAACGGCTGCGCGCGGAGCGCGCGGCCGGCGGCAGCGGCAAGCTCGTCGTGCTGGCCCTCGTCGGCGGAGCATTCTGGGCGGGCGTGTTCGGCGTGCTGTACCGCATCCTGAAGAGCCTGCGCGGCGTCGAGGAGCTGGGTCCGCTGATTCCCGGCAAGATCCTCGGCCTGGTGCTGCTGTCCTTCATCTCCATCCTCGTGCTCTCGAACGTCATCACGGCGCTGTCGAGCTTCTTCCTCGCCAAGGATCTCGATCTGCTCGTTTCGGCCCCGGTGGACTGGCTGCGTCTGTATCTCGCGAAATTGGGAGAGACGCTGCTGCACTCCTCCTGGATGGTGGCGCTGATGGCGGTGCCGATTCTCACGGCGTACGGCGTCGTCTACAAGGGCGGCTTGCTCTTCGCGCTGTATGCGGTGCTGGCCATCGTGCCGATGCTGATTCTCCCAGCCGTGCTCGGCAGTGCGGTCACGCTGATCTTGGTGAACATCTTTCCGGCGCGGCGCACGCGGGACCTCCTGTCCATCGTCGCGCTCGGCGCCGCGGGCGGCGTCATCTTGTTGTTCCGCGTCATTCGTCCCGAGCAGCTCGCACGGCCGGAAGGATTCCGCAACCTGCTCGACTTCCTCATTCTCCTGCGCGGGCCGACGTCGCCGTTCCTGCCGAGCGAGTGGGCGTCCCAGGCAATCATGGGATACTTGCGGCGCGAGATCGACCCTCTGCCCCTTATGCTGCTGTGGACGACTGCCGCCGCCTTCATCACGCTCGGCGCGGTACTGCACCGCGCGCTCTACGCTCAGGGATTCACGAAAGCACAGGAGGGCGCGGAGCGCTTCATCCGCGGCTCGTTCTGGCGGTGGACCGTCGGGTCGCTCCTCGGTTGGCTGCCGGTCGCCAAACGAGAGTTCGTGCTGAAAGACATCAAGCTCTTTTTCCGCGACACGACGCAGTGGAGCCAGCTGATCCTGCTGGCGGTGCTCGTGGTCGTCTATCTCTTCAACATTCAAGCGTTGCCGCTGCACCGCGGGGAGCCGGTGGGGTTCTTCTACGTCAACCTGGTCTCGTTCCTGAACCTTGGGCTCGCGGGATTCGTGCTCGCCTCCATCGCGGCGCGGTTCATTTTCCCCGCGGTATCGCTCGAGGGCCGCCAGATGTGGCTGCTGCGGTCGTCGCCGCTCGATCTGCGGGCGCTGCTCTGGTCCAAGTATTGGGTAGG
>DASYTD010000005.1:0-9147 GCA_036002655.1 Gemmatimonadales bacterium | reverse complement strand
TTCGCCGACGGTCTGATAGCACATCCGGTAGAGATCGGGAAGCGGCCGCTGGGCCCGGGCAATCGCGACGCCGGGAAAGTCACCGAATGCCGTCTTGAATTGCTCGCGGTTCTTGAGTTCCAGATAGGTTCGAGTGACCTGCATGTCCGAAATTTAGCTATGGGCTATCGGCTATCGGGCGTGACAACCCAATAGCTGACAGCCGATAGCCGATAGCCTATCTTTTTGCTCCATGACCTTCAATCGTATGGGCACTCTGCCCCTGCCGCTGGCGCTCCACCTCGCAACGTATACGGTCATCGGGTTGTTCTGCGCCTTCGCCGGCGGGCTCAATCTGATCGATCCGACCAAGATTTTTCCCAATGGCGTCATCTTCCTCGGGCTTGCGGGATTCAGCTGGGGATATGTATTCGGCATTCTGATGGCCCGGAAAGAAGTATTGGGCATGGGCCTGCTCGCGAGTCTCGGCTATGTCGCCGCCGGTATCTGGCAGCTGGGTCCGCACTGGCCACTCGGCGCGTTGCTGCTCGCGATCGGCGCGTATGGATTGGCGACGCTCGCGCTCTACCGCCGGCGGATTCTGGAGGCCTAGCGCTCAGCCGATGGCGCTCTCCCGCGCCGGCGCGGCGGGCAGCTCTACGATGAATTTCGCGCCACCCAGGCTGCCCGAATCCTCCAGCCAGATTCTGCCGCCCACCTCCGCCACGACGCGCTGACAAATCGAAAGGCCAAGGCCTGATCCCTCGTCGGGGCTCTTGGTCGTGAAAAACGGATCGAAGATTCTGCTGCGCACCTCGGGCGGAACGCCGGGCCCGGAGTCCTCGACCGTCAGGCGCACCCAGCCTTCGCGGGCTTCTGTCGCCAGCTCGATCACCGCGTGCGGGCGCCCGCGCACGGCGTGCTCCGCGTTGGTCACGAGATTGATCACGACCTGCTGTAGCTCCTGACCGAGCCCGAGGACTGCTTCCGCGCCCTGATCCATGCGCGCGCGGACCTCGATGTTATCGGCGCGCAGCACCCGCTGGCGAATCTCCGCCACGTCACGCACCAGCTCGTTGAGCTGGACACGCACGGGCGTGATGTCGGCGCGGCGGGCCAGGCGCAGCAAGCTGCGCACGATGCGGGCGGCGCGATCCACCTCGCGCACAATCGTTGCGGCGGCGGTGCTGGCTTCGGCGTCCTGGGTCGAACGACCCAGCAGCTCCGCCTCCATGCGGATCGCGGCGAGCGGGTTGTTCACCTCGTGGGCGACGCCGCTCGCGATTTCGCCGACCGTGGCGAGCTTCTCCCGCGCGATGAGCTCGCGCTGCGCGCGCAATTCCTCGGTGCGGTCGTAGAGCGCGATGAGCAGGTCCTGCGACCCGAGGCCGCGCAGGTCGGTCACGGTGCAGTCGCAGATGCGCCGCTCACCGGACGGTTGCGTGACGAGCACACGGCCGTGCCACGGTTGACCCTGGTTCCGGCCTGCGAGCATCAGCCGCACCGTCAAGCCGCTGGGCGAGAGGCCGAGCCTCTCGAGGTGACGCCCCACCGCCGCCTCCTTCGTGGCGACTCCAAACACCTGGATCGCCGCTTCGTTGACCTGCCGCACCGTTCCGGCCGTGTCGATGAGGGCCATCGGCAGCGGGCTTGCGTCCACCATCGCGCGCGCCCGGTCCGCGGCGGCGCGTGTCGCGGCGACCGCCTCGGAAAGCTCGATGCCGCCGGCGATATGGGCGGCGACCGCCGAGACGTAATGGAGCTCGTGCAGGGTGAAGGAAGGGGTGGAGGGCGCCTGCGCTGACTGATACCGGAGCAATCCGACGGCTCCGACGGTCCCCTGAGATGTGCGCAGCGGTGCGATCAGCGCCGCGCGCACGCCATCGGCGAGTGCCTTCGCAATCGGGCTGGCATCCGCCTCCGCGCGCAGGTCAGCGGTGATGATCGGCTCACCGGTGCGTACCACTCGCCCGGTCGCGCTCGTCTCGAGTCCGAGGACCAGGCCTTCGACGGGAGCAGCGTCGCCGAGGGCCGGTGAAAGACGGAGGGTTTCCCCATCCGGTTGTTTCAGCGCGACAAACGCGCCTTGCGCCTCGACGAGCTCCATCAGGCTTTGGAGCGTGTAGCGCAGCAGCAGCTGGGTCTCAGGAGCGGCGAGCAACCAGCGCGCCAGCTCGACGACGAAGCCACCGAGCCGACGCTCGCGTTCCAGCGCCGCCCGCCGTCCCACCATCACCGCCAAGCGCGTTGCGAACTCGATCACCGCTTCGAGCTCCGCTGCGGGCAACGCCGGCGAGGCACCGGCCAGCGTCGCCTGGACGCGGCGGCCTTCCGGGTCGCGCCATTCCGCCGTGAGGGTCCGCCCCGACCTGTCGTCTGCTCCCGCCGTGACGGATCCGCCTTCGTTGATCCCCTGATAGCTGATGGCCAGACGCGCGCCTCCGGCCCACTCGCTCAGAATGGTCGCGGCCGCTCGCCAGAAATCCGCGGAGCGCTTGGCATCGCTGGCTTGGCGGAGCAACGCCTGCAGGGCGTCTCGCATGTGGGCAGGAATATATCGGTTCGGGAACCGGGCGGCGTTCTTAGAGCATGAGCACAATTCTCACCGTGGCGGACGGTGGTCTGCCCGAAGCATCGTCAACGAATTCCCCCGCGAGTTCTCTCGCTGATGCCGAGCTGCTGGACGCATATTCTCGCGCCGTAACCGCGGTCGTCGAGCGAGTGGCACCGGCGGTCGTCAGCGTGGAGGTGCACACCCGACGCCGTGGCGGCTCGCAGCGCGAGTCTCAAGGTCACGGATCGGGATTCGTCTTTACCCCGGACGGATTCATTCTCACCAACAGCCACGTCGCCCATGGGGCGACGAAGACCGATGTGGCATTCGCCGACGGCCGGCGACTGCGCGCCGAGCTGGTGGGAGACGATCCCGACACCGATTTGGCGGTGCTGCGCGTGGACGCGTCGGCCCTGATCGGAGCGCCACTCGGGGATTCGGCGGCGCTGCGCGTTGGCCAAGTGGTCATCGCGATTGGCAATCCGCTGGGATTTCAGAGTACGGTGACGGCCGGCGTCGTCAGCGCGCTGGGGCGCTCGTTCCGTTCCGTCTCGGGGCGATTGATCGACAACGTGATTCAGACGGACGCCGCGCTGAATCCCGGTAACTCCGGTGGCCCGTTGCTCGATTCACGGGGGCAGGTCGTCGGCGTCAACACCGCGGTCATTCTTCCCGCGCAGGGCATCTGCTTCGCGGTCGCCGTGAATACGGTACAGCTGGTCGTGGGCCAACTGATCGCGCATGGGCATGTCCGTCGTGCGCGCATCGGCGTCGGCGGCCAAAACGTCTCGTTGCCGCGTCTGGCGGTCCGCGCGCACCGTCTCATTCAGCCGAGCGGCGTGCTGATCACCACGGTCGAAGCCGGCAGCCCGGCCGCGCGCGCGGGACTCCAACCGGGCGATGTCATCGTTGCGTTCGCCGGCCAGTCGGTGCACGGCATCGATGATTTGCACCGCCTCCTCACCGAGGATCGGATTAACGCCGCCTCGAGCATTTCGGCGGTACGCAAGGCGGAGCGATTGGAGTTACCGATTACGGCAGCAGAATCGGCACGATCCTAACGTGACGCAGCTGTGACACTTAGCGGTTGACGTCCGGGTACCGCCGTACGTACCATTCGGCCATGACGAATTGCACCTGCCGTCCGAATATGCTCAAGACCGGGAACAATTCCGGGGAGGCGGGCGCTACCTGAAGCGATGCACATTGTCGCGACACACGGAACGGCCCGCCCCTCGCTGGAGCGGGCCTTTTTCGTGTGGGGATCAAAACGAAGGGAGCTGTGGATGAAGAAGCATTACCTGCTGGCAAGTGACTTCGATCAGACGTTGAGCTTCAACGATTCCGGTATCGTGCTGAGCGAGATGCTGGGCATCACGAGCTTTCGCGAGAAAGTCGCCGCGCTGTCCAATCTGAATCTCGTGCAGCAAGGCGCCGAGCTGGCGTATCTGCTCGCTCAGGATCCCGAGTACCGGCGCGTTACCCGCAACGATCTGCTGGAGGTCGGCCGGCGGGTCCGCCTCAAGCGCAACGTCGAGCTGCTCACGCGGATGCTCGCGCAGGGCATCGACGGGAACCGCTTCGATTTCTACGTGATCTCGGCGGCCCCCGAGGAGGTCGTGCTGTCCGCGCTCGAGGGCATCGTGCCGGCCGATCATGTCGTGGGCACGAGGTTCGAGTTCCAAGCGGACGGCGGGCAGATCGGCTCGCTGGTGCGCGTGGCTGCCGGCTACGGCAAAGTCGCGGCGGTGGAGGAGATCCGCACGCGCCACGTCGTGCCGCGCGATCAAGTCGTGTACGTCGGCGACGGGCAGTCGGACATTCCGGTGATGCTGCATGTGAACCGCGGCGACGGCTTCACGATCGCCGCCTCAGAAGCGCGCGAAGTCGCGCACATCGCCAAGCGCACCGTAATCAGCGACGACGCGTTGTCGGTGCTGGTGCCCATCCTCGAGGAAATCGCGGGGTTCGGGCCCAGCCAGATTCGCGCGTTGTTCGAGGACCAGGGCCTGGTGATTCAGGAGTGGGACCGCGTCCGCACCGATTGGCTGACGATTCGCGACGGCGCGGGCGACGGCGTGATTCGATTGGACCTCGCGACCGGGGCCTAATCGCGGAAGCTGGTCATGGCGCCGGCCGGACGTTCCCGCCGTCCGCGACGAACTGCCACGTCCCGTCCGGCTGGCGTTTCCAGATCGTCAGATATTTGCTGTAGTGATTCAGGCTCGCGATCTTCGCCTCACCCACGGTGCACCCGAGATCGCCCGACTCCGCGATGGCCGCCGCCACCGGCCACCACTCCAGCACGGCGCCGCTCGGAAAGCCGTCGAAGCCGGCGCCGATCGCTTCCCGTCCTTCGTTCATCTCTGCGCCGCCGCCGAACGACATCGCATCATCGGTTGCGAACGCAACAAACGCCGTTTTCACCCCCCGTGCCACCGACATCGCGGCGAACACGGAGTCGGCGTGCATCAGCTCGGCCGGATCAGCCCGGCCGCGAACCCGCGCGCTCAGCGCCCGCGTTCGCGCTGGGACGCTCGAGGAATCGGGCACTGCTACCGGTGTCGTCCTCGTGTATGCCACGATGCGCCACGCGTTGCCGCTCTTCCGCCAACAGGCGAGATACTTCCCCCTCGTTCCCGCCGATCGAGTCCAACCGTAGCTGTAGCCCAGACTGCCATCCACCGATACGTCGGCGAATGCCGGCGTCCAGGTGAGTGAGGAGTCTCGAGTTTCGAGAAACGCACGGATCTGGCTCATGCCGCGCAGCAGCGGTGCCCCGGGGTGCAAATACGCCGCACCGTCCGTGAGGGTAGGCACAAACCCCTGCATCACACCCAGCGTCGCGGTCCGGTCCGACAGCGTCCGATCGGCGGCGAGTAAGGCGTCACGGTCGGACGCTCTGTCCGCAGTCGTGGCAAACAACGTGAGGCCAAGCAGCAGGTGGCGCATGAGTGGTCCTCCCGTCACCAATGTGGCGGGGATGCGTTAACCGGTGTAGAGGTGATGCGTTACCAGAATGTGAAGTTCACATACTTCTGACCGCCTGGCCTTTGGCCACCCCCCCGGCGTTCCCGTACCATGCTACAATGAGGCACATGAAGCGGGCTTTGATCGTATTCGGCGCCTGGACCGCCGTCGCACTGCTGTTCGCGATCCAAATGCACTTCCAGCCGAATGATGACGCCACGGTGCGGCCGTGGGGGTGGATTCTAGCCTGGCAGCTCAGCGGATGGTGGAGCTGGGCCGTCTTTACCGCACCGGTTTGCGCCTTCGCCGCGTGGGCCGTGCGGATTCGGCGGCCGGCGCTGCTCATCGCCGCGCATGTGCCGATGGCGCTGGCGACGGCGGTGTTGTGCGCCGGTTTCGAAGGCGCGGTCAAATGGATCTTTGGGCTGTACCGCACTCCGCACACCTTGTTCACCGGCGTGCGCGACGCCGTCTGGATGTACTGGACGTTCAACCTGCTGGTCTATGCCATGGTGGCCGGATTGTACCATGCGTGGCGCGCCGCCCGCCTCGAGATGCAGCTCGTGCAGGCCCGGCTCGACGCGCTCGTGGGGCAGCTCCAGCCGCATTTCTTGTTCAACACACTGCATACGATTTCGGCGTTCGTGCTCGAGGATCCGAAGCAGGCGAACCGCATGATTACGCGGCTCTCCGAGCTGCTGCGGCACTCGTTCAACCGTGAGCGCGGACCCCTTGTCACGCTGGAGGAAGAGCTCGAGCTGCTCGATCACTATGTCGCCATTCAGGAAGCGCGTTTCGGCGACCGCTTGCGCGTGACCTTCCGTGTCGATCCTCGCGCGGCGGCCGCGGTGATTCCGACGTTACTGCTCCAGCCGCTGGTCGAGAACGCGATCCGGCACGGCGCTGTCCCCAATGGCGGCGTCGCGGAAGTGGAAATCGCCGCGACGCGCGATGGCGACCGCCTCCACCTCGAAGTGCGAGACAACGGGCCAGGAGTCACCGCGGACAAGCTTACCGCCGGCAACGGCAGTGGTCTCGGCATCGCGAACACGCGAGCGAGACTGCAGGAGCTGTACGGGCCGAGTCATCGTTTCGATCTGACGAATGCCCCCCCTCCGGCCGCGGCGGGTGGGCGGACTGGGGCGCTGGCGACGATCGATATCCCGTATTCCGAACATGCGCGCGATCATCGTTGACGACGAAGCGCCGGCCCGGCGGCGGCTGCGCGGCGTGTTGCAACAGATCAACGCCGTGACGCGCATCGACGAGTGCGCCAACGGCCGTGACGCGGTCGAGCTCCTCAAACGTGGCGCGCCCGATCTCGTCTTTCTCGACATTCAGATGCCCGACCTCGATGGCTTTGCCGTCGCCGCGGCGGCGAGCGACGAGCGGCCGCCCGCCATCGTCTTCGTCACGGCCTACGACGAGCATGCCGTGCGGGCCTTCGAGATCCAGGCGTTCGATTACTTGCTGAAGCCGTTCGACGACGAGCGCGTGATCGCGACCGTGAAGCGCGCGGCCGACTTCCTCGACTGGATCCGGCGCGAGGGAGGACACGATCCGACCTTCCGGGGATTCGGCGACGTCACCGTCGATTTCGCGAGCCACCAGGTGCGGCGCGCGGGCCGGACGGCCGAGCTGCGCCCGAAAGAGTACGCGCTGCTCGTCGCCCTGCTGAAGCGCGGCGGCCGCGTGGCCAGCCGCCTCGAGCTGCTGCGGGAAGTGTGGGGGTATGCCGATGACGTGATGAGCCGTACCGTGGACACGCACGTCGCGATGCTGCGCCGTAAGCTGGAGCGCGATCCCGCGCACCCCCGGCACATCGTCACGGTGCGGACGTTCGGCTATCGCATCGAGCAGTAGATGCCCTAATGGAACAGCAGCCGATCGGCGATGCGCTCCGCGATCGCTTCCGGCTCGCCGCTCGAGCGATTCGTGAGCACGACAATCGTCAGCCGCCGGAGCGGGTAGCGCTGGATCGCGTTTCGGAACCCGCTCGTTTCGCCGGTGTGCCGCCAGCGCTTTACTCCGCGATAGCTGTCGACGAACCAGCCGAAGCCGTATTCCGTCGGCGCGCCCTGGGGCAACGGGGGCGGCGTCACGGCCATGTTCAAGGTCGCCGTGTCCACCAGGCTGGTTCCGTACAGCGCCTGATCCCAGCGCACCATGTCGTCCACATTCGTGTAGATCCCGCCGTCGCCGAGCGTCGCGCTCGTCACGCTCTGATCGGTTTGCACGAACGCACCGCCGCGCGGCGAGTAGCCGTAGGCGCGATGTGGCACGGTGTCTGAGCCCTCCACGTGCGCCACCGTTGCGGCCAGGCCGAGGGGCGTACAGATCCTGGTCCGCAGAAATTCGGCGAACGAGATGCCCGACACCCGCGCGACGATCGTGCCGAGCAGCACGTAGCCGGAGTTGCTGTAGCGATATGCGGTGCCTGCCGGGAAGTACAGCGAGTCTTGAGCTGCCACGAGGTCGAGCACGTCGCCGTCGTCGAGTTGCGCCGTACGTGTTTCGGGAATCACGTCTTCGTAATCCCAGAGTCCCGATGTGTGATTGAGCAGGTGCCGCACGGTGACCGCGCGGGCGGCCGCGGGCAGCTCAGGCAAAACGTCTCGCACCGGTTGGTCGTAGCGCAGCCTGCCGTCTCTGGCGAGCAGCATCACCGCCATCGCCGTGAACTGCTTCGACACCGACGCGAGGCGGTAATCGGTTTCCGGTGTGGCAGCGACGCGATGCTCGAGATCCGCCATGCCGTACGCGCGCCGGACGACCACCTGGCCATCGCGTATCACCACGACGCTTGCGCCAGGCACGGAAGGTCCGGTGTACGCGGCGAACAGCGAGTCGACCGCACGCACGTCGTCAGTGCTCACGCGAGCTCCGCCTCCGGTGGCACACGCGGTGCACAACGCCAGCGTCAGGACTTCGTAGCGGCGTACCACGCGTTCCAGGTCTCCTGCGCGGGGCCCCCGCCGATGGTGAGCTGCTGCTGGTAGCGCACGAGCGGCATCCGCAACAATAGGGGCTCAAGACTGAGCTTCTCCAGCCAACGCTCGTCACTGAGGATCGCCGAGCGAAGGCCCAGCTCGCCGAAGCGCCGCGATTCCCGATCGATCAACCCGGCGACGCCGAACTTTTGCGCGAAGCGCCGCAGCTCCCCTACCGCAGCGGCGCGCTCGTTCAGATCGACGAAATGGACCTTAATACGCCGCTCAGCGAAAAAGCGCAGCGCGGCGCGAGTGTCGGAGCTTTTGCGGATGCCGAAGACCTGAACTTCCATTGGGGCCTAATATATTCCTCGCCACCATGAGCCCTAGATCAAAAATCATCGCCGCCGCCGTCTTGTTCTCCACCGGGGGCGCGGCCATCAAGTTTTGCGGCTTCGGCGCGTGGCAGCTGGCCGCGTTCCGGGCAACCATCGCGATGATCACCATACTCGTCGCGCTTCCCGAAGCGCGGCGGGGCTGGACCTGGCGAACCGTCCTCGTCGGCTTCGCCTACGCGGCGACGACGCTGCTCTACGTGCAAGCGAACAAGCACACTACCGCAGCGAGCGCGATCTTCCTGCAATCCACCAGCCCGCTGTTCATCCTGCTGCTGGCTCCGCTGCTACTCGGCGAGCATGCGACCCGGCGCGACAT
>DASYTD010000004.1:0-15601 GCA_036002655.1 Gemmatimonadales bacterium | reverse complement strand
GATGTAGTCTTCGGGAGCATCGGTGATGAGGATGCGCTGCTTCTCGAACGCGGCCTGACCGACGAGACCTTCGCCGACGCGGAACTCCTTGTTGAGATGCTTGCGCTCGCGGTACGCGTACGACGCGGCGAGTCCGAGATGCGGCTCAACGCCTTCCTTCCCGTTATCCATGATGTAGAAGACGCCGTGCGCCGCGCTGACCACGGGCGCGAGCTCGGAAAGAATCATCTGCGACACGGCCTGCAGGTTCTTCTGTCCCTGCATCATCCGCGTGAACTTGGCGAGGTTGGTCTTCAGCCAGTCCTGCTCCGCATTGCGCGACGTGGTCTCGCGCAGGTTGCGGATCATCTCGTTGATATTGTCCTTCAGCGAGGCGACTTCGCCTTCAGCCTGGACGGTGATGCTGCGCGTGAGGTCGCCCTTCGTGACCGCTGTGGCGACATCCGCAATCGCGCGCACCTGCGTGGTGAGGTTCGCGGCGAGCTGATTGACGTTGTCGGTCAGATCGCGCCAGGTGCCGGCTGCGCCGGGCACATTCGCCTGCCCTCCGAGTTTTCCTTCGACGCCGACTTCGCGCGCCACGGTCGTGACCTGATCGGCAAGCGTTGCCAGCGTGTCGATCATGTCGTTGATCGTGTCACCGAGCTCGGCGATCTCGCCCCGCGCCTCGACCGTGAGCTTCTGCTTCAGAATGCCGCGGGCGACCGCGGTGACCACTTTGGCGATGCCGCGAACCTGATTGGTCAGGTTCGACGCCATCATGTTCACGTTGTCGGTGAGATCCTTCCATGTGCCGGCCACCCCTTTGACCTGGGCCTGACCGCCGAGCTTCCCTTCCGTTCCCACTTCGCGCGCCACTCGTGTGACTTCGGCCGCGAATGAGTTGAGCTGATCGACCATCGTGTTGATCGTGTCCTTCAGCTCGAGGATCTCGCCTTTGACGTCGACGGTGATCTTCTTCGACAGATCGCCGTTGGCGACGGCCGTGGTGACCTGGGCGATGTTGCGCACCTGATTCGTCAGGTTCGCGGCCATCGAGTTGACCGAGTCTGTCAAATCTTTCCACGTACCGGAGACACCCTTGACCTGGGCCTGACCGCCGAGACGTCCTTCGGTTCCGACTTCGCGCGCGACGCGCGTGACTTCGCCGGCGAAGGTGTTGAGCTGATCGACCATCGTGTTGATCGTGTTCTTCAGCTCGAGGATCTCGCCGCGCACTTCGACGGTGATCTTCCGCGAGAGGTCGCCGAGCGCCACCGCCGTCGTCACCTCGGCGATGTTGCGCACCTGCGCCGTGAGGTTTGCGGCCATCGAATTGACCGAGTCTGTCAAGTCTTTCCACGTACCGGAGACGCCTTTGACATCGGCCTGCCCGCCGAGCCGTCCCTCCGTTCCGACTTCACGAGCCACGCGCGTGACTTCGGCGGCGAACGAGTTGAGCTGATCGACCATCGTGTTGATCGTGTTCTTCAGCTCGAGGATCTCGCCCTTGACGTCGACGGTGATCTTCTTCGAGAGATCACCGTTCGCCACCGCCGTCGTCACCTGCGCGATGTTGCGGACCTGATTCGTCAGGTTCGACGCCATCATGTTGACGTTGTCGGTGAGGTCCTTCCACGTGCCGGCGACGTCGCGCACCTGCGCCTGACCGCCGAGCTTTCCTTCGACGCCGACCTCGCGCGCCACGCGCGTGACTTCCGACGCAAACGAGTTGAGCTGATCGACCATCGAGTTGATCGTGTTCTTCAGTTCGAGGACTTCGCCTTTGACATCGACGGTGATCTTCTTCGACAAATCGCCGTTCGCGACGGCAGTCGTCACCTCGGCGATGTTGCGCACCTGCGCGGTCAGATTTGCCGCCATGTAGTTGACGGAATCTGTCAAATCTTTCCACGTGCCGGAGACTCCCTGCACGTCGGCCTGCCCGCCGAGTTTTCCTTCCGTGCCGACCTCGCGCGCGACGCGCGTAACTTCCGCCGCGAACGAGCGGAGCTGATCGACCATCGTGTTGATCGTGTTCTTCAGCTCGAGGATCTCGCCGCGCACTTCGACCGTGATCTTCTTCGACAGATCGCCGTTCGCGACGGCCGTCGTGACTTCGGCGATGTTGCGCACCTGTCCGGTGAGGTTCGACGCCATCGAGTTGACCGAGTCGGTCAGATCCTTCCACGTGCCGGCGACGCCCTTCACTTCCGCCTGCCCGCCGAGCTGGCCTTCTGTGCCGACCTCGCGCGCGACGCGCGTGACTTCGGACGCGAAGGCAGAGAGCTGATCGACCATCGTGTTGATCGTGTTCTTCAGATCGAGGATCTCGCCGCGGACATCGACGGTGATCTTCTTGGTCAGATCACCCATCGCGACGGCGGTCGTCACCTCGGCGATGTTGCGCACCTGTCCGGTCAGGTTCGAGGCCATCGAGTTGACCGAGTCGGTGAGATCGCGCCACGTGCCAGCGACGCCTTTCACCTCGGCCTGACCGCCGAGGCGTCCTTCGGTGCCGACTTCGCGGGCGACGCGCGTGACTTCGGAGGCGAAGGCAGAGAGCTGATCGACCATCGTGTTGATCGTGTTCTTCAGCTCGAGGATCTCCCCCTTCACATCGACCGTGATCTTCTTCGACAGATCGCCGGTCGCCACAGCAGTCGTGACCTCAGCGATGTTGCGCACCTGGCCGGTGAGGTTCGACGCCATCGAGTTGACTGACTCCGTGAGATCGCGCCAGGTTCCGCTGACGCCCTGCACATCCGCCTGACCGCCCAGCCTCCCCTCGGTGCCGACCTCGCGCGCGACGCGCGTAACCTCCGACGCGAATGTGGAGAGCTGATCGACCATCATGTTGATCGTGTTCTTCAGCTCGAGGATCTCGCCGCGCACGTCGACGGTGATCTTCCGCGACAAATCGCCGAGAGCAACCGCGGTCGTCACCTCGGCGATGTTGCGCACTTGACTGGTGAGGTTCGACGCCATCGAGTTGACCGAGTCGGTCAGATCCTTCCACGTCCCGGCGACGCCTTTGACGTCCGCCTGCCCGCCCAGTTTTCCTTCGCTACCGACCTCGCGCGCCACGCGCGTGACCTCGGCCGCGAACGAGTTGAGCTGATCGACCATCGTATTGATGGTGTTCTTCAGCTCGAGGATCTCGCCGCGCGCGTCGACGGTGATCTTCTGCGACAGGTCGCCGCGCGCGACCGCGGTCGCGACCTGGGCGATGTTGCGCACCTGGTCGGTCAGGTTCGACGCCATCGCGTTGACCGAATCGGTGAGGTCCTTCCACGTGCCGGCGACTCCCGGCACTTCGGCCTGTCCACCGAGACGCCCCTCGGTGCCGACTTCGCGAGCGACACGCGTGACTTCCGACGCGAACGAACGGAGCTGATCCACCATCGTGTTGATCGTGTTCTTCAGCTCGAGGATCTCGCCCCGCACGTCTACGGTGATCTTGCGGGAGAGGTCACCGGTGGCGATGGCGGTGGCGACGTCGGCGATGTTGCGCACCTGCCCGGTGAGGTTCGACGCCATCGAGTTCACGTTGTCGGTGAGCGCTTTCCACGTGCCGGCGACGCCCAGCACTTCGGCCTGGCCGCCCAGTTTTCCTTCCGTCCCGACTTCGCGCGCAACGCGGCTCACTTCGGACGCGAAGGCGTTGAGCTGGTCCACCATCGTGTTGATCGTGTTCTTCAGCTGGAGGATTTCGCCCTGCACGTCCACGGTGATCTTGCGGGACAGGTCGCCGCGGGCGACGGCCGTCGTCACCTCGGCGATGTTGCGGACCTGCGCCGTGAGGTTCGACGCCATCGCGTTCACCGAGTCGGTGAGCGCTTTCCACGTGCCGGCGACGCCCGGCACTTCGGCCTGACCGCCGAGCTTCCCTTCCGTGCCTACCTCGCGGGCCACGCGGCTCACTTCGGATGCGAAGGCGTTGAGCTGGTCCACCATCGTATTGATCGTGTCTTTCAGCTCGAGGATTTCACCTTTCACGTCCACCGTGATCTTGCGCGACAGGTCGCCGCGCGCCACGGCCGTCGTCACCGCGGCGATGTTGCGGACTTGGGCCGTGAGGTTCGACGCCATCGCGTTCACCGAGTCGGTGAGGTCTTTCCACGTACCGGCGGCGCCCGGCACGACGGCCTGACCGCCCAGCTTGCCGTCCGTGCCCACCTCGCGCGCGACGCGCGTCACTTCGGCGGCGAAGGACCGCAGCTGATCCACCATCGTGTTGATGGCTTCTTTCAGCTGCAGAATCTCGCCGCGCACGTCTACGGTGATCTTCTTGGAGAGGTCGCCGCTGGCGACGGCGATCGTGACGTCGGTGATGTTGCGGACCTGCGCGGTGAGGTTGCCGGCCATCTGGTTCACCGACTCCGTCAGGTCCTTCCACACACCCGACACGCCGCGGACCTTCGCCTGACCGCCGAGCTTGCCCTCGGTACCCACCTCACGCGCGACGCGCGTGACCTCCGCGGTGAAGACGGAGAGCTGGTCGATCATGTTGTTCACGAGCTTGGCGGAGCGGAGGAACTCACCTTCGAGGGGCCGGCCATTCACGTCCAGGCTCATCGCCTGGCCCAGGTCGCCTTTGGCGACGGCGCCGACGGCGCGGGTCACTTCGATCGTCGGCCAGACCAGGTCGTCGATCAGGGTATTGACGGCGGCCGTTTCCTCGGCGCGCGTGCCGACCATCCCCGCCACACTGAGCCGCTCCTTGACCAGGCCTTCTTTACCGACCATGCGGCTGACGCGGGCGATTTCGCGAGCCCGCCGGTCCGCCAGCGTGGCGATGTCATTGAAGGCGTCGGCGATCTTGCCGTCCAAGCCGATGAGGCCGGAAGGGAGCCGGACCGCGAAATTGCCGTCACGAAATTCGAGCAGCGCCGCGAGCAAGTATCGGGGAAAGCCGTCGGGATCAACGTGCTCCGCGGCGTCCCGGGCGGTGCCATGCATTGGGGTCGGACGCTCCGTATACGTCATGGGATACTCCTGTATTGCCGGGCACGAAGTCAGGCGGAGGGACCGCGTTGCTGTCAGAAACTGGACGCTTCGAGGTACCCGGCAATCGAACCTTAGTTCGGTCGTTTCTCGCACAAAAGGATTAGCTCTTCCGGTGGGGTTAATGCGGAGCATAATAATGGCTCCTTTCCGAACATCGCCACGGAGGAGTCGCTATGAAGAACCCGACCTGGTCCCGCCGTGAATTCCTTGAAGTCAGCGCCGCCGCGGCTGGCGTCTCACTTGCCGTCAAGCCGTTCCGGTTTCGCCCTGTGGGCCCCAGCGACACCGTCCGTTTTGGGATGGTGGGCGTCGGGATGCAGGGCTCGGGGCTGCTCGGCACGTCGATTCAGCTGCCGGGAGTGACCTGCGGCGGCGCTGCCGACCTGTACGACGGCCGCCACACATTAGCGAAGGAAATCGCGGGGCCCAATCTCCCCACGACGCGCCGCTATCAGCAGCTCCTCGACGACAAGAACATCGACTGTATCGTGGCCGCGGTCCCGGATCACTGGCACCGACGCATGGTTGTGGACGCCGTCAGCGCGGGGAAGGACATCTATTGTGAGAAGCCGATGTCACACTCCGCCGCCGACGGCGTTGCGATGGTGGATGCCGCGAAGAAAACCAATCGCATCGTACAGATCGGCTCGCAACGCGTCAGCTCGCAAATCTGCGCCAAAGCGAAGGAGCTGATTGCTCAGGGAGCGATCGGCGAGCTGATGATGGTGGAAGGCCAGCTCGGCCGGAACGATCCCACGGGAGCGTGGCAGTATCCACCGCCGCCCGACCTCTCGCCGCGCACGCTCGATTGGGACACCTGGCAGGGCGACGTGCCGAAGCGCCCTTTCGATGCGAACCTGTTTGCGCGCTGGCGCTGCTGGAAGGAGTACGGCACCGGCGTGGCGGGCGACCTGCTCGTCCATCTCATCAGCGGCATGATGTTCATCCTCGGCGTCAACGAGCCGCCGAAGCAGGCGACATCGGTGGGCGGGATTCGGCGCTGGAAGGATGGGCGCAATATGCCCGATGTGCATCTCGTGCAGTACTACTACGGCGACCTCCCGGTCTCCATGCGGCTGAATCTCGGCACGGACTTGCCCGAGACCTATCGCTTCCACGGAGCGAAGGGTGTACTCGAGCTGACCGGATCCAGGATCATGGTGTCGCCGCAGAGCGGCCGCGATGCGTGGCCGAGCTATTACACGGGCAGCTACCCCAGCGCGATGCGGCAAGCGTACGAGGAGCAATGGCATCGGGAGAACGATCCGAAACTCGGCCAAGCCGTGCCGTTCGCCGAGAGCACGACGTTCACCGCGCCCGACTTCGATGACACCCGCGTGCATTTGTGGAATTACTTCGAGGCAGTCCGCTCACGGAAACCGGTGGTCGAAGACGTCGTCTTTGGGCATCACGCGGCGCTCGCCTGCCACATGGCGAACGAGGCGTACTTCCGGCGCAACGCGGTCACCTGGGACGAGGCGACGAAGACGATCAAGGGCTGACGTCGAACGTGACCCACGGGGTGCGCCGCGGTTCGGGGTCATCGGACGGAAGCACACCCTGCGCTCGGTATCGGCCCGCCGCGCGGGGGAGCCACGTATCGTGCCATTCCATCGTTTCGCCGGGCGCTAGGGTCCGGATCTGCAGGATGGTCGGCACGGCTGAGTCGCCCAGCCGGCGCCAGACAACGGTCCCGTTCGCCGCCGTGACGATGATGTCGAACGCGATCGTGCGGCCGAGGAAATGCGCGTCCACCCCCCGCGTGGAGACGTTCGTGAGCCGCAGCCCGATCGGGATCTCACGCCCGAGCCGCGCCTCGGTGGGAGCGATCAGGTCGAATGCCAACGGGTCCGACGTCTGAGCGGTCACCTGCTGGGGGGAAACGGCGCGCGGTGCCGGTCGGGAGTCCGACCGGCATGCCGACCAGGTCGCGGCGACCGCCACCGCGACGGTCGCCGTGAGTCGCAAGACGTTACTGCGTCTCGAGACCGCCGAGCTCCGCCTCCATGTTCTTGAGCGGGCTGAACACCAACAGCGTCCCCGACGAATTGCCGCCCCACAGGATGCCGGCCAGCTTGCTCGTGGTCGTATAGATGGGCGACCCGCTGTCGCCCGCGCCGACGATCTGCACCGTATTTTCCACGATCGTCTGACAGATCTGGCTGATGTTGGAGCCCGACACGTTGACCGTCACGCAGGTACCGGTAACCTTGCCCTGCGTCCACCCCGTGGTGCGGCCGACTTTGTTCAGCGTCTCGCCCGTCGAGAAGACGTCGCGCAGGTCCTCACCGGTGAAGTCCAGGAAGCCGGTGATCGTGAGCGAGCCGTTGTTGGGGCCGCTGGTCTGCGCGATGCGCCCGCGGTCGAAGCTGATCCCCGAGTTGTAGCGGGCACGTGAGGAATCGCTGCGTCGGCACTTCTTGCCGCGCGGACAGCCCGCAATGTTGCGCTGGTAGGCCGGATCCTCGACCTCGGTGCCGATGGAGACGCCATCAACGCTTTGCAGCGGCTGGTAGTACACCGTGCCCTCGACGCCGCCCTGGTGGTTCGTGCAATGCGAGTTAGTGATGAACGAGTTCTCCGTCCCGTCGGTCGCGTTGAAGCCCATCGTGCAGAGAAAGTTCCCGAAGTGGATCTGGATGCCGCCGACACGCGGATCGACCTTGTCGCGCAGGGTCAAGGCGTAACTGATCGGCTCCATCTCTCGGACTTCCAGCGCCGCGGCGGGCACTCCGAGCCGCGCGGCCAAGCCGCGCACGCTCGCCGCCGCTGCGGCGTGCTCGACCCCGACCACCACGCGATTCGTGGTTTCGTCGTAATCGGCCAGCACCGTGCCGGGGAGCGCGAGCCCCTCGCGCGCCATGAGCTCGAACCAGCCCTGTACGTGCCGCGCCGCAAACGGAGCCCGCGTAAGCTGGGTCGTCGGCGGCGACATAGGCGTGGTGGTGTCTTGGCAGGCCGCAGCCACAACGAGGGCCGCGGGAATGATCAGACGGACCGCTGTGAACCGTGGCATCGGATCAGACCTCCGCTGATGGGTGAGTATTAAGCCCTGCGTGACACTTAAGAAACACTCGGCACGAAAGAAACCGGGCAATACACCTTTCGAACTAGTCCCTTGGATTAATTATGCCTCGGGCGTGAGCGTCACCTTGAACCCTTTGGCTTTGAGGCTCGCCGTGAGCCCGGCCTTCTCGACGGACTTCATGTAGGCCTCGTCGGGCTCAATCGCCTTTTTCTCCACGAGCTCGAGCAGCGCGTCGTTCAGCGTGTTCATGCCCAGCTTCTTGCTGGTTTGAATGATGGACGGGATCTGGAACGTTTTCCCTTCCCGGATCAGGTTCGCGATGGCCGGCGTGCTGAGGAGGATCTCGCGCGCCGCCACCCGGCCGCCGCCGACCTTCTTGCAGAGCGTCTGTGAAATCACGCCTTTGAGTGACTCCGACAGCATCACCCGGATCTGCGCCTGCCGGTCTGCGGGGAACTGGTCGATGATGCGGTCCACGGTGGACGCGGCAGTCGTGGTGTGCAGTGTGCCGAAGACGAGATGCCCGGTCTCCGCCGTCTCGATCGCGATGGCGATGGTCTCGAGGTCGCGCATCTCTCCGACCAGCACGATGTCGGGATCTTCACGCAACGCCGCGCGCAGCGCGCTCTTGAAGCTGTCGGTGTGCACATGGACCTGACGCTGGGTGATCAGGCACTTCTTGTTTTCGTGCACGAACTCGATCGGGTCTTCGATCGTGATGATGTGATCCGAGCGCGTGCGATTCACCAGGTCGATCAGCGCGCACAGCGTCGTCGATTTACCGGAGCCCGTCGGTCCGGTGACGAGCACGAGGCCCTTGGTGAGATAGCAGAGCCGCTGTACCTCTTCGGTCAGGCCCATCTCTTCGACGGTCACGACCTTGGCGGGAATCACGCGGAACACCGCGACCGGGCCTTTGCGGTCGCGCGCGGCGTTCACGCGGAAGCGCGCTAGACCGGCGATCTCGTAGGCAAAGTCCGTATCCCCCGTTTCCTTCCATTCGCCGCGATTGCGCTCCGGCATGATGGAGAGCACGAGCAGCTCCAAGTCGTTCACGCTCAGTGCTCCCCCCGTCCCGTCCTGGCGCTTGATTACGCCGTGCGTCCGGAAGAGCGGCGGCTCGCCCACGCGCAAATGGAGGTCCGAGCTGCTCGACTGCACCAGGGCACGGAGCAGCTTGCCCAGCTTCTGCTCCGCCACTTGGTATTGCGAGTTGCCGAACTCGGAGGGAAGTGCTGCGGGACTCTCGACCATCGGTGCCGCCGCAATGACGGACGCGCGCGGCGCGCGCGGCGGCTCGGCCTGGGCGGGAGGGGCGGGGGGGCCGGAGGGGACGGGGGGAGCGGGTGAGGCCGCTCGCGATACGGTCGGCGCCGAGCGGGCGGCGGGCCCGGAGAGTGCGGGTCTTGCGGCCGCGGCACGAGTCTCAACCGTAGGCGCTGCTTGCTCTTGCGACGCCCGGCGAATGGCGGAAATCACCGCCGTCAGCCGGCCCGCCTCGGGCACGATCCTCACGCGCACCAAGCTGTCCCCTGCCGCGTACTCGAACTCCGTCTCGGCATTCTGATCGATCTTGTCGGCCGCCTCCGGCGGTGCGACTTCGACCATGAGCGCGTAGATGTGCTGGTCCGTGAGCGGCTGCTTCGAGACTTTGCGCGGCTTGCCGTCTTTTACGAGCGTGACCGGCTCGTCCGGCAGGAGGTAGAGCTGGTCGGCGCGCTCGCGCAGCATCACATCCACAAAGGGGTCAAGCCGTGCCGGCATGGATCAATCCTCAGGCCGCGCGTACAGCACATGTGCGCGGTTCACCAGGTGTAACCAATCGGCCGTGGCGATCGCGAAAAATGGCTCGACCGACGCGTTGAGATAATCGAGCAGCCGCGAATGATGCTGCGGCAGCTCCAGGGTCGCCCAGCCGCTCAGTTGCGACCCATCCGCCAACGTCACGACGAGGCTCGCCTGCTTGGCAGCCGAGAGTCGCGCGGTGTCCTCTGGCTCAGTGCGCGACACGGTCAACGTCACCGTCCGCGCCTTCGCCACCAGCAGTACGCCGGCTCCATCGTCCTTGGGACGAAACGGGAAAAACCCTTCCGCGCGATTCAGCATGTCGAGTGGCGTCTCGGCACCGGCGTGCTGCGGCACTCGCTCCATCAGGTAGATTTCGCCCTCGCGCGGCTCGCCCGCGGTCATGCGCAAGCTTGCCGGGATCGCGACACGAGGAATTGAAAAACCAGTCACCTAACCTCGACTCTTGCATTGCACCGAGACGGGGGCGCGGTTGTCGCACGCGATCGTCTCGTTCATGCCCC
This sequence comes from Gemmatimonadales bacterium, assembly GCA_036002655.1. Lineage (GTDB taxonomy): Bacteria > Gemmatimonadota > Gemmatimonadetes > Gemmatimonadales > GWC2-71-9 > 20CM-2-65-7. The sequence continues at coordinate 5,275 of DASYTD010000004.1, read as the reverse complement.
GAACCAGCGGCCCGCACGCGGTCCGGTGGGCGGTTTCCGTGGCCTCGGCCGGCGTGCTTCCCGCGGCGGTGGCGCAGTTGGAGCGGCCCTGGAATTCCATGCAGACCCTGCATTCCTGGCCCGCCCGCGCGGTGGAGATATAGAAGAACGCGATGACCAGAGCCACGATCGCCAGGGTGATCAACGTCGAGCGCTTCATGTGCCTTGAGTGACGTGAGCCGGGGAAGGTGGCGCGAGCAGGGAGTTCGCGCCAGAGGCATGTCGCGCGTAACGTGTAGGGAATGACTGTCATCAGCATCGTCATGCTCACCTTCGCCCTGCTGGGGCTGGCGCTGATTCTCGTCGCGGCGTCGGCCTGGCGCAGTCGCCGCCGGCTGAGCTCACTGGTCGGCTTTCTCTCCGCCGCGTTGTGCCTCGCGCTCGGACTGTTGTGTGGCGCGATCACGATTGGGATCCGCGGCTACCGCGCGCTCACGCAGGAGGTCGTGGCGGCGACGATCAAGACGGAACCGATCGCGGGGGCGCCGCAGCGCTTCCGCGCGACCGTCACGCTGCCCGACGGCAGCCTGCATATGTTCGATCTCGCGGGTGATGCGGTCTACGTGGATGCGCATATCCTGAAGTGGCGTCCGATCGCGAACCTGCTCGGCCTGCACACCGCGTACGAGCTCGACCGCATTGCCGGGCGCTATCAGGCGATTGCCGACGAGCAGACGCGGGAGCGCACCGTCTATTCCATCGCCGCGAAAAAGCCGTTCGACGCGTTCGATCTGGCGCGGCGGTATTGGGTGTTGCGCCCGTTCGTCGATGCACAATACGGCTCGGCCACGTTCGTCGGTGCAACAGCGCCGCAGGGCGCCACTTACGAGGTGCGCGTCTCGACCACCGGCCTGCTGGTCCGTCCGGCCGGCTCTAGGTAACCTTCTCGCGTGGCCGACAAGAAACCGAAGCCGAATTACTCGAACGCCTGGCGCGAAGCGCGCGAGCTGGTCTGGCAGCACCGGAGCCGGCTGGGCTTCGGTTTGCTCTTGATGCTGATCAACCGGTTGGCGGGGCTCGTGCTGCCGGGGTCGTCACGGTACATCATTGACCACGTGATCGGGGAGCGGCGCCCCGAACTGCTCGGCGTCATCGCCGCGGCGGTCGCGGCCGCGACCCTCGTGTCGGCCGTGACCTCCTTCGGCCTCTCGCAGATCCTGGGGGTCGCGGCGCAACGCGCGATCACCGATATGCGCAAGTCGCTGCAGGGGTTCGCACTGCGCCTGCCGATTGGGTATTTCGACTCGACGAAAACCGGCATTCTCATCTCCCGCATCATGACCGACGCCGAAGGCATCCGGAATCTCGTCGGCACCGGCCTGGTACAGCTCGTTGGCGGTCTGGTCACCGCGAGCATCGCGCTCGGCGTCTTGTTCTGGTTGAACTGGAAGCTCACGGCTGTCTCAATCCTGATTCTCGCGGTCTTCGGTGGCGGGATGGCGTTCGCGTTTTCCAAGCTGCGGCCCCTGTTTCGGGAGCGCGGCAAGCTGAACGCCGACGTCACCGGCCGTCTCGCGGAGACATTAGGCGGCATTCGCATCGTGAAGGCGTATCGCTCCGAGCGGGGTGAGCAGCTGGTGTTCGCGCGCGGGGCGCACAAGCTGTTCCGCAACGTCGCGACGACGATGACCGGCGTGTCGGGCGTCGGTGCGTTCGCGCAGCTCGTGATCGGCGCAATCGCCATCCTCATGATTCTGGTCGGGGGTCGTGCGGTGCTCGCGCAAACGATGACCCTCGGGCAGCTCGTGCAGTACATCTTTTTCGTCGGGCTGGTGGCGGCGCCATTGATCGGGATCGCCTCCATCGGCACGCAAATCACCGAAGCGTTCGCCGGCCTGGATCGCATCCACGAGCTGCGGCGGATGACGACCGAGGACGCCGAGGACGCGCACAAGCCGCCGCTGCCGATGGTACGCGGCGACGTCGCGTTCGAGCACGTCACGTTTGCCTATAAGCCGGGCGTGCCGGTGTTGAAGGACGTCTCGTTCAAGGCCCGGGCGGGCTCGACCACGGCGCTGGTGGGCTCGTCGGGGTCGGGGAAGAGCACGCTGGTCGGGCTGGTCCTGGCGTTCAACCGGCCTGAGAAGGGTCGCGTGCTGGTGGACGGGCGCGATCTCGCCTCGGTTCCTCTGGCCGACTACCGCACGCAGCTCGGCGTCGTGCTCCAGGACAACTTCCTCTTCGACGGGACGATCGCCGAGAACATCGCCTTCGCTCGGCCGCACGCCACGCGCCAGGAAATCGAGGCGGTGGCGCGAATTGCGCATTGTGACGAGTTCGTCGAGCAGTTCGACGAGAAGTACGACACCGTGGTCGGAGAGCGCGGGGTGAAGCTCTCAGGCGGCCAGCGCCAGCGCATCTCGATCGCCCGGGCGATTCTCGCCGACCCGCGGATTCTGGTGCTGGATGAGGCCACCTCGAGCCTCGATTCGGAGAGCGAAGCCAAGATCCAGGACGGGCTGCGCGCGCTGCGGCGCGGCCGGACGACGTTCGTGATCGCGCACCGGCTCTCGACGATTCGCAGCGCCGACCAGATTCTCGTGCTCGAAGGCGGACAGATGGTCGAGCGCGGCACGCACGAGGAGCTGCTGGTGGCGAACGGGCGCTACCGCCAGCTCTACGACAAGCAATACAACTTTGAGAGAGATCGATTTATTAATCCAGGGGAAGACTTCACGCCCGAGCCTGAGGACGGCCAAGTTTCTGTGCCTCCGCTCGCGCCACCGACGCGCCTCTGAGGCTCAAGCCGCAAGAAAAGTTGCGCAGACGGCGAAGTTGCGAAGTGGTCGCACGCTTGAAGCTCCAAGGCTCAAGTTGCGCAACCGCTCTGGAGTCTTATGGCTTCGGGCTCGAGCTCCAGATCGCTGTGTGGAACTGCTCGGACCGCGGCGCCAGCTTGCCCTTGCCGGCGGCGTACTGCTTCCAACTCACAGCCGGATACTCGTTGGGAATCCGCCGCATCGTGATGCAGTCCTGCACGGGACAGACGGCCGCGCAGAGGTTACACCCGACGCACGCTTCCTCAATGATCTCCACCACCGGCCCACGTTTCCCGTTTCCCGTTTCTCGTCTCTCGAGGCGCCGAATCGCCTGGTGTGCACCGTCCTCACAGGCGGTCCAGCACAGCTCACACTTGATGCACTTGTCCTGATCGATGTGCGCCAGCAGATGGTAATTGAGATCGAGCTCTTCCCACTTCGTCACACGCGGCAGGGCGCGGCCTCGCACGTCGGCCAACGTCCGGTGTCCCCGCTCGTCCATCCAGTTCGAGAGACCGTCGATCAGGTCCTCGACGATGCGGAAGCCGTAGTGCATCACCGCCGTGCACACCTGCAGTGTGCCCGCGCCGAGGGCGATGAATTCGGCGGCGTCGCGCCAGGCGGCGATGCCCCCGATACCGGAAATCGGGATCTTGACACTGGGATCGCCCGCGACGGCGGAGACCAGATGGAGGGCGATCGGCTTCACGGCCGGACCGCAGTAGCCGCCGTGGCTCGATTTGCCCGCGACCGACGGCTGCGGCTCGAAGGTCGCCAGATCGACACCCACAATCGAGTTGATCGTGTTGATCAGGGAGAGGGCGTCCGCGCCGCCTTTGACCGCCGCCCGCGCGATGTAGGTGATGTCGGTGACGTTCGGGGTGAGCTTCACGATGACCGGGATCGTGGCGACTTCCTTGACCCATGCGACGATCTGGCACGTGTAGTCCGGCACCTGGCCCACGGCGCTGCCCATGCCGCGCTCGCTCATGCCGTGCGGACAACCGAAGTTGAGCTCGATACCGTCGGCGCCCGTGTCTTCCGTCTGCTTGACGATCTCGTGCCAGGCCTCGCGCTTCGACTCGACCATCAGCGACGCGATCACGGCATGCTTCGGGTAATTGCGCTTGACCTCGGCGATTTCCTTGAGGTTGTCGGCGATGGGCCGATCGCTGATGAGCTCGATGTTGTTGAAGCCCATCATGCGGTTCTGGCCCAAGTCCACGGATCCGTAGCGCGAGAAGACGTTGATGATCGGCTCGCCGATCGTCTTCCAGACCGCGCCCCCCCAGCCCTCGTCGAACGCCTTGGCCACCTGGCCGTAGGTGTTGGTCGGTGGCCCCGAAGCGAGCCAGAATGGATTCGGGGATTTGATACCGGCGAAATTCACGCGTAGGTCAGCCATCGTTGCTCCCCTGTGATACGCGCCCTAAGAGGGCGCGCTCGGCTACTCGTGCGCCCTTAGAGGGCGCACATACCGCCGAGTCCGGGCTCTCAGCCCGGGTTCATTCACGATTCAGCATTGCATCGATCTTCTTCGCCGCTGCTACCCCTTCCGCCGCCGCATTCACAATCTCCGCCCCTCCGTTGGCACAATCACCGCCGACAAAGACTTTGGGATGGTCTTTCGGCCATGTGAGCTCACTGCGGGCCGCCTGGCCGATCGCGACGATCACCATGTCGCAGGGGATAGTTTCGGTGCCGCTGGACGTGCGGACTTCCAGCGCCGCGACCGAGCCGAAGCCGTTGCCGATAATACGTTGTGGCGCTGCGTTGAATCGGAATCCGCAGCCGTCGCGCTTGGCCAGCTCGTATTCGTAGTGATAGCACGGCATGTCGGATTCGCCCCGCCGGTAGACGATGGTCGCATCCCCGGCGCCGAGCCGCTTCGCCTGCGTGACGGCATCGATCGCGGTGTTGCCCGCGCCGATGACGACTACGTGCCGGCCGACGGCGGTCTCGCGGTAGCGATGCGTCTTGAGGTGTTCGATGAACGTGAGCGCGTCCACCACACCGGGAAGGTCTTCGCCGGGAATGCCGAGCGATTTCGTGCTCCCCAGCCCGACACCGATGAAGACCGCGTCATAATCGGTAAGCAGCTTCTCGAGCGGGATGTCTGAGCCGACGGTGACGCCGGTCTTGAGCTCAACGCCGAGGTCGAGGATGTCCTGCACTTCGGCGAGCGCGACATCGGCCTTGAGCTTGTACTCGGCGATGCCATAGGTGTTGAGCCCGCCCGGCTGCGGCTTCGACTCGAACACGGTCACGGCGTGTCCCCGGCGCCGCAGATCGCGCGCGCACGCGAGTCCGGCGGGGCCCGCGCCGACGATCGCGACGCGCTTGCCCGTCGGCTTTCCAGGCTCGAACAGTTTCAGCTTGCGCTCGAGCACATAATCGGTCGCGTGACGCTGCAACAGCGCGATCTTGATCGGCTGCTCGTCCCGGTCGTTCAGGACGCACGCGCCTTCGCACAGCAC
>DASYTD010000003.1:0-54156 GCA_036002655.1 Gemmatimonadales bacterium | reverse complement strand
CGCCGGTGGATGTCCGTTGCCGTCGGGATTCAGCTTCCGTGCGATGGGCTCGTCCAGGATTGCCTCCTGAAAACGAAAAGCACCCCGGCTGCCCGCTCGTCCACGCGGGGCCGGAGTGCCGATGTACGGTTGACTCCTTGCGGCTAACCTACGAGATCGACGGCAATATGTCTAGCACCGGCGCTCGAGCGATCGGCGCTCTTCGCCAGGCTTCCGCAGCTCGTTCACCTTGTAGCTAACGACCTCCCCTTGATGGCAGTTGAGGACGATCTCGCCAGTGAAGCTGCCGTCCAGCAGCTGCTCGAGCTCGCGGAAGAGGACGAGCCTATTGACCTGTTCGCCGGACAATCCCGCGAGGCCATCGGTCACCGTGGCGCCGGTTGAGCAATGAGCCCGATCGCGCGCGCGTAGTCAATCGCCGCCTCGGTCCCGCCGAGGACGTAGCCCACGCCGCGTTGCTCGCATTCGTACTGCCACCACGCCTGCATGTCGGATTGCACGCCCCTCGGCGTCTTCGTCTCGTGCCAGAAAGGTTGATCTTGCAGCCAGCTGTTGTTTCTCCGCAGGCCGCGACAAATGGGCGGGAGCACGTAGAGGTCGGGCATGCCCGGCGCGTTGCGCGTGCCGTTTTTGCGGCCGCCCGACGTCGGCTTCACGAGGCAGCGGACACTCTCATAGAACGCGATCACATCACGCTGGATCTCTCGCTCGAGCGTCAAGTCGACGGGTTTCACGCAGCTCCATCGAACAGTAGATCGCTCGCCTTTACGGATCCGCGCTCGAGCTCGACCAGGCGCTTCGCCCCGAGTCGCTGCAGATACGTGTCCCGGCTCGAGCGCGCATAGCCCGTCGCCTCGCTGATGGCGTCTCGGTCGACCGGATCCGGATGCGCGGCGACGACGATGTCGAGGATCTTGCGCTCGCCCTCGGGCAGCCGCCGGCGCCAGTGTTCGAGGAGCTCGGCGCCGATCGGGAGCGGCTCGAAGTCCGGACCGAGCGCGGCGAGGCCTGCGTCTGTGGCCGTTGCGGTCGTGCCGCTGAGCGTGACATAGCCGCGCTCGGTGAGGCGCTGCAGGTAGGTGTCGCGCGTCGATCGGCGATAGCCGGTCAGGACCGTCAGCTGCTTGCGGCTGCAGCCTTCCGGGTAATGCGCCACCGCGCGGAGCACGGCGGTCTCGCCCTTTGGTAGTCCGCTCTCCGCGGTTGGCGTAGCGCGGCTGATGCCCGCCGGCGAGAAGCGCAGCAGCACGTCTCGTGAGGCGATGGTCCCAGAAGTGGGAGTACGAGACTTTGCAGCCGTCTGCATTGGCTTCGTGGCCTGCGCGATCGCGACGTCGATCCGCTTAAGCGCATCAGTGAGCGCGCCGCGCTCCTGGACCATCTGCTCGAGCACGCCCCGCGCGTTGGCGAACGCAGCCTGGATCGCCGCGGCCGCCGCTTTTAGCCCCGCGAGGTGCTCCTCGGTGAGCATTGGCACCGCGACGCGCTCGACCTTCGTCTCGACGCGCGGCTCGATCCGGACCGGGGCTTGGCGCTCGAGCCGGGTGATGGTCGCCCGGGCGGCCGCGAGCTCCTTCTTGAGCTCGGCCTCGGTGCGCTGCTTCTGCTCGGCCTCGGCCGGTAGATCGGCGAGCTGGGGCAGGAGCGCCTTGACCTTATCCGTCGGCGGGGGCGGCGTGAAGGCGATCCGGGATCCGGCCTTTGGGTGTGTCGTCTGCACTGGGCCGATCTGCACCTGGACGACCTCGAGCGAGAGCGCCGGGCCGAATGCATAGAACGCGCCGGGCTCCAGCTGGCGCAGACTGATCAACTGCTCCTTCGTCGTAAATCCGAGTTCCTCACCGGCGCGCTTGCGATCGACGTCGAGCCCGGTCCGCCCGATCAGCTTGTTGTTGAGCTCGGCGGCCGCGTCCTTGTGCAGCTTCGATAGCCGCTGCGTCGCGAGGATGGCGCTGAACCCGCGCTTGCGGCCGCGCGTGCACAGATCGATGACGGCGCCGGCGGACTCGGCTTCCCCCTGCTGCGGGCAGAAGACGTGCGCTTCGTCCAGGACGACGAGAGCTGGATGCCACAGCGTCTTCGGCGCATCGACCAGAGCCTCGAGGAAGGCGCGCACAAACCGGATTCGCTCGTGGGCCTTCAGCTCATAGATGTCGAGGATGGCCGAGACGCCAAGCTGCAGGAGTCGCTCGGCCAGGAGCTTGGCGGCGCGCGGATCCGCCGCCGTATCGCCGCCGTTGCGCGCAGCGAGCACGTAGTCGTACCGCTCGCGTAGGCTGGCGAACTCGCCCTCGGGATCGATGACGAGCTGTTGCACCTTGCCGTGGGTCTGCTCAAGCAGTCGGCGCAGGGTGTGCGACTTCCCGCCCCCGGAGTTCGCCTGCACGAGCGCGCGGGTGTCGATCAGCTTCTGGAGGTCACAGCGGACGCCGGCGCCGAGTTCAAACTTCATGTCTCGGAATCCGTGTTCGGTGGTGACGGCACGGTGACGGTTTCGGGTCGCGTGGGCGACTTTTTGCCCCGGTTTTGACGCGGCTTGTGCTCAGCTACTTCTGGGGATTTGACGCTGGTTGTGCTCGAAACTGTGTCAAGTGAAGGCCAACGGGTCGCAGGTTCGAGTCCTGCCTCGGGAGCTCCCATTTCCGTCCGCTGAGCCTGTAGGGAATACGCCGCCGCCGTGCGGGCCGTGCCGAAACAGACCCTCGAGCGGCAAGGATACACCGTGCTGGAGGCTTCCAACGGAGCGGATGCGCTGCACCTGGCTGAACGGCATCAAGGCCCCATCCATCTCCTCGTGACCGACGTCGTGATGCCCCGCCTGAGCGGACGCGAGCTGGCCGACCAGCTATCGGTCGCTCGACCGGAGACTCGCGTGCTGTTCATGTCGGGCTACACGGACGATTCGGTGGTGCGGCACGGCATTCTCGAAGGTGGCGTCGCGTACTTCCAGAAACCGTTCTCGCCTGACGGACTCGCGCGCAAAGTGCGCGAGGTGCTCGACGCGCCCCCTCCAAAGAGTTAGTTCCCCCCCCGCCGTTCCTCGCTCCTTTTTGGGCGCGGCGGGCGATGTTCTCCAGCGGGCCGCACCATACACTTCCACACACAAATTCCTTACTGTGGAGGTCGTATGGAGGCATTGCAGAAGCTGTTGACGCACGAGTTGGCAGATCTCTACGACGCAGAACAACAGATCCTCAAAGCCTTGCCGACGTTGATCGACGAGTCCTCCTCTTCAGAGCTCCAGCAAGCCCTGGCACAACACCGCACGGTCACCCAAAAGCAGGTCCGGCGGTTGGATCAGATCTTCCGCCAGTTAGGCGAAGAGCGGGAGAACCAGCGGTGCAAGGGGATGGCGGGCCTCATCGCCGAAGGCGAAGATGTCCTGGAGGAAGATTTCGAAGCATCCACGATGGATGCCGGGATCATCGGCGCCGCGCAACGCGTCGAGCATTACGAGATCGCGGCCTACGGCACCGCGCGGACCTTGGCGCAAACGCTCGGGCTTACCGAGATCGCTCAGCTCCTCGAAGAATCGCTCAACGAGGAGAAGGAAGCCGACGAGCGGCTTACGGAGATCGCGGAATCCGCGGTGAACATGGAAGCCGCGTCCGAAGAAGAGCAAGCAGAGGACAAGAGCAGCTCGGGGAACGGCCCCAGCCGTTCCAAACAGAGCACGCGTTCCAAAGCGCGCAGCACGAGACGCGCTCGCAGGCAAGTGAAAGCCGGCCGGTAACGGACGCTACGGCGTTGGCGAGAGACCGCGGTCACGCGCCGCGGTCTTTCTCGTTTTCATCCGGTTGCTGCCCCAATACGGCGCGCACCGCTGCCACGATTTCGCGCGCGGTGAAGGGCTTCTGCAGGCTGCGCACCGCTCCGAGCAGTTCGGCATCGCGCCGCAAATCGAGCGTGCCCGTCGAGTCCCCGCCCGATATCACGATTACCTTCACCGTCGGGAATTGTTTCCGGATTTGGCGCAGGGTGAGGATCCCATCCTGGCCCGGCATGAAGATGTCGGTGATCACGACGTCGGCGGAGTACCGCGCGAGTACCGCCATCCCCATCTCCCCGTCGCTCGCATCCAGCACCTGGTGCCCTTCCTGCTCCAGCGCCCGTCGCACGACGCGGCGAATCGTCTCCTGATCGTCGATCACGAGGATGCGTGCCATGCCACGAATTTTTCGGGGCACGCGTGGGCGTGCCAGTCGGCGAGCCCCTACAGGGTCTCCCGGCACGATTTTCGCCAAAAGAACAGGGCGCGAACATCAAACGTGTCTTTGAGAGTCGAAGGTAAGGATCATGTCTACGACTGCCATGCGGGGCGTGCTCAAGGGCGCCCTCGTTCTGTGCGTACTCGCTGCATTCTGGAACGGGGGATGCAGCACCGATCCGGGCAAGGTCGTCCAGCCGCCGCCACCGCCACCGCTACCACCACCACCGCCGCCGCCACCTCCTCCACCGCCGCCTCCGGCACCGCCGTCGATGGTCCTCAGCCCAGCGTCAATCGCATTTGACGACACGGCGGGGGTGAGCACCGCCAGCACGCAGCCGAAGACGGTCACAATCTCGCGGTCGGATACGGCCTCGGCTCCGCTGACCGGCCTAGCGCTCGGCAACATCACCTACAGCGGCACCCCGGGTTGGCTCACGGCAACGATCAGCGGCACGGAAGCGCCGGCCACCCTGACGCTCACGGCGAGCAAGGGATCACTGGCGCCCGGTACATACGCGGCGAGCCTTCCCATCACGTCGAGCGTGGCGACGAACAGTCCGCAGAACGTAGTCGTGACCTTGAAGCTCGTCTCGAGACCGCCGCCTCCACCGCCGCCGCCGCCTCCGGGTTCGACGATCACCATCGTGGCCGCCGGCAACCTGGGGAGGTGCGGTGGCTCCCTCGCCACCGAATCGGCGAATGCCATCGCCGCAATCAATCCCGACTACGTGTTCGTGCTAGGCAACAACGTGATGCCCGACACGGGGAGGGTGACGACGCTGCAGGATTACCTGAACTGCTACGAGCCGACTTGGGGACAGTTCAAGAGTAAGACGTACGCCGCGTTGGGCGACAAGGAAGTCGACCTCGATACGATCGCTCCGTACGGCACCGGGATGGCCGCGGGCGCGGATGCTTACTTCGGCCCCGATCGCGTCGGACCGCCGGGGAAGAACTACTACAGCCTCGACCTCGGCTCCTGGCATGTCGTCGTATTGAACATCCAGACCGGCGGCCCCAAACGGCCGGTGGCTATCAGATACAATGCCAACAGCGAGCAGCTGGCCTGGCTCAACCGCGATTTGCGGGACCACCCGAACAAGTGCACGATCGCCCTCTGGAACCTGTCGATGTGGATGTCATCGACGAAAATCTTTCAGACGCGCGACCGGTATCCGAACCATGGATACCGCGTGCAGGACATTCGTGGAATCTGGACTGTGCTCTATGACAGGAACGCCGACCTCGTCATCAACGGGACGCCGCATATCTATGAGCGGTTTGGCCCGATGCGCTATGCCGAGGGCTATCAGCACCCGACGACGACGGAGTATGCGGCGGATTCCGCTCGCGGCATCCGGCAGATCACCAGCGGGCTGGGGGGCGACGGTCCACTGGTGGCCGACTCGCCACTGGTCAAGCATCCGCTCAGCGAGTACCGCAGCGGGGGCGATGGATTCGTGAAAGTGGTGCTAGGAGATGGCGCCTACACGTGGCAATTTGTGAATTCGCGGTACTCGTACATCATCGATCAGGGGAGCGGCACCTGCCACTGATCAGGGGCGCGTCGTAGCGTCGAGCACTTGCCGGACCCGCGCCAGCAAACCGGCGCTGGTCCACGGCTTTGGAAGGAACGGCAACGCGGGATCGAGCGGGTCCTCCCCCCGCCCCGCTCCGGCGTAGCCGCTTGTAAAGAGGAAGGGCGTTTCCCGCCCCTCCCTGCGGTCGATCTGGTGCAGCCCCCGCCCACCTAATCGCGCCATGACCAGGTCAGTGAAGACCAGGTGGATCGGCGCAGGATGCTGGCGTAACAGGTGCAACGCCTCAATCCCGTCGGCCGCGGAGAGGACGGTGTACCCGGCGCGCTCGAGCGTATACACCGTCGCGCGGCGCAGCTGCGCCTGATCTTCGACGACCAAAATGGTCTCCGGCCCGCCCCCGCCTTCCTCATCTGTCGGTGCCGCCAGTTGCGCGTGTGATCCTGAAGCGCGACGCCGCGACGTCTCGTCGGCCACCGGGAAGTAAATGCGCAGGCGCGTACCCGCACCCGGCGCGCTGTCGATCTGCACGAAGCCGCCGTGCTGTTTGACCAGTCCGTACACCGTCGCGAGACCGAGACCCGTGCCCTTGCCGATCGGCTTGGTCGTGAAGAACGGCTCGAAGGCGCGCTGGCGGGTCGCTTCATCCATGCCCTGCCCGGTGTCGTCCACGGCCAGACAGACGTACTCCGACGCCGACCCGGCACCAAGCACGTCACGCTGGGCGTCGCTGATCCAAGTGCAGCTCGTTTCCAGCCGCAGCACGCCGCCATCCGGCATCGCGTCGCGCGCGTTGTTGACGAGATTGAGCAGGATCTGTTCGATCGCATGCCCGTCCGCCGAAACCTCGGGAAGATCTTCATCGGCAAACACGAGCAGCTCGATGTCCGCGGGCAGCACCCGCCGCAGCACGGCGGCGAGGTCATTCAACAACTGTCCGAGGTGGACGGATTCGAGTGACAGCGTGGAGCGGCGGGCGAACCCCAGCAGCTGATTCACCATCAGCCGGCCGCTGACGGCCGCCGAGACGATGTCCCGCAGGCTCGCCTCATCAGGCCCCCGCGCAAGCAGCTCGGCGTTCGCCAAAATGATCGTCAGCAGGTTGTTGAAGTCGTGGGCAATGCCGCCGGTGAGCTGGCCGATGGCCTCCATCTTCTGGGCCTGGCGCAGCTGCTCCTCGAGGCCACGGCGCTCGCTCACGTCCTCGGCAAACACCTCGTGGCACTCGACGCGGCCATCTTCGTGGCGCACGGAACGGCCGTACAGACGCACCGTGATGGTCTCGCCATCCTTGCGCCGCCACAGTGCCTGTGTCTCCACGGCGCCCGCGGCCTCGTTCATTTGCGTCAGATAGCGCGCGCGGGCCGCCGGCTCCTTGAACACGTCGCGGTCGAGATGGCGGCCCAATAGCTCGGGCTCCGACTCGTATCCCAGCATTTCGATCAGTGCGGGATTGACCGAGAGGAATGTGCCTTCGGGTGTAGCGCGGAGAATGCCGAACGGCGCCTGCTGCACGAGGGTGCGGCTGGCGACGTCGGCGCGACGCAACGCTTCTTCCGCCCGACGCCGCTCGGTGATGTCCGTCGCGACCCCCACCACGCCCGCAATGCCGCCGTCCCGCTCGCGCACCGGCGAGTATTGCGCCTCGAACTCGAAGCCAAAGAGCTCGACGCGAGCGGTTACCGATTCACCGGCGAGGGCGCGGCGCACGTCGGCTACCGCTTTTGGCACATCGCCCAACAACTCGAAGAACGATTTCCCGACGAGCATGCCGGGCCGCACACCCAGGGAATGCAGCCCCTTTCCCTCGGCCAGCGTAAAGACGCCCCGGGGATCCAGCGAGAACAAAATCACGGGCGAGCCGGCGACCACCGTCCGCAGCCGCTGCTTGCTGGTGTGCAGGACCTCTTCCTGCCGAACGCGCTCAGTGACGTCACGCGAGTTGACGATCACGCTGTAGGCGTTGGGCTGATCGAGTCTCGCCTGACCGATGGATTCCAGGACCCGCCAGCTCCCATCCGCGTGCTTGAAGCGGAACTGGGCACTTTGCGGGGTGCCGGGTCGCTCGATCGCGTCCGCCAGTGCTTCCATCACTGGGGCGAGATCGTCGGGGTGCATGAACTCGAACGCGTTCCGTCCCAGCAACTCGCTGGTATGGTAGCCGAGCAGCCGCTGCACGGAGGGGCTGACGTAGCGCAGAATCCCGTCGTCACCGAGGATCGTCACGATGTCGGAGGCGTTTTCCGTCAGTGACCGGAAGTGCTCCTCGCTCTTGCGCAGCGCCTCTTCCACGCGCGCGCGCTCGAGGGCGGTGGCGAGGACGTGCGCGAGCGCCTGGACGAACAGCACGTCGGGGCCGCTGAATACGCGCAGCTGCGCGCTGTAGGCGCCGAGCACACCCCAGGGCCGTTCGCGTCCCTGCACGACGACGCACAGGCCGCTGACGATGCCGTGCTCTTCGAGATGTGGGGGGACGCTGAAGCGCGTTTCGACGGCGAGATCTTCGACCACGAGGGGACCGGCAGCACTGAGGGCATAACCGGCGAGGGCGCCGGGGTCCGCCGTCACCAGCGTCTTGCCGACGCATCCGTCGCGCCACCCTTCACCTGCCCGGAGCAGCAGGCTGCGGTGCTCCGGCTTCAGCTCGAGGATGTCGCTGAACTCGACGTCGAGCCCGCGGGCGAGAAGCGTCCCGGCGGTATGGAAGAGATCGGCCCGTGCGGCCCCGGCCAGCGCCTGCTGGCCGAGATGGGCGACCGCTTCCTGCTGGCGCGCCGCCGCGCGCAGTTGCTGCTCGGCGCGGCTCGATTCCTCGACGCCCAGCCACCGGAATCGCTTTGGGCGCACCCTGGCTCCCCGCGTGAAGGGCTCCCAACCTAGGGGAGACCCCCGTGTGGGCCCGTGATGCGAGTCACCCGGTACCGACCGATGGCTAACCGACCTTCGACCCATAGATTCGGGCCATGACTTCACGCCGCACCGCGACGACCAAGAGGCCGCCGAAAAAGCCGAGGGCGAAGAAACCCCGTAGGGTGGCTGACTCCCTCACCGTCTCGGTTCTGCAATCCACGCTCGAGTCCACGGCCGACGGAATCCTGGTTGTGGATCTCGAAGGCCACGTCGTTTCGCAGAATCGGCTGCTGGGAGAGATGTGGCGCATCCCGCCTGACCTGATGGCCACCAGGGATGACGAGCGTCTCATCGAGCACGTGCAAGAGCAACTCGTCAACCCGCAACAGTTCGTGGACAAGATCCGGGACCTGTACGCTCAACCCGAGGCCGACAGCTTCGACATCCTCTCGTTCAAAGACGGCCGGGTCTTCGAGCGCTACTCGATCCCGCTGCGCCTGGACGGCCGCGCCGTGGGGCGCGTGTGGAGTTTCCGTGACGTCACGGCGCGGCGTCGCGCCGAGTGCGTCCAGGAAGCGGTGTATCGCATTTCGCACACCGCGCACACGGCCGACAACCTCCAGGAATTGCTCCGCGCGGTCCACGAAATCGTCGGTGAGTTGATGCCGGCCAAGAACTTCTACGTCTCGCTCTATGATGCGGAGAAGGATCGGCTCGAATTCCCCTACTTCGTCGATGAATACGACACAGCACGCGACATCCCTCCACGCAAGCTGCGCAAGGGACTCACGGAATACGTGTTGCGCACGGGACTGCCGCTGCTGGCCACGCCCGAGGTGTACGAGGATCTCGTCGCCGCGGGAGAAGCGGAGCTGATCGGCGCGCCTTCCATCGACTGGCTCGGTGTCCCGCTCAAGGTCAAGGATCGCACCATCGGCGTCGTCGTGACGCAGACCTATTCCCAGGGCGTACGCTACGGGCCGAGCGAGCGCGACATCCTCACATTCGTCTCGTCGCAGATGGCGATGGCCATCGAGCGCAAGCGCATCGAAGATGCGTGGCGCGAGCAGAGCGAGCTGCTGCAGCGAATCGTGGACAACATCCCGGTGATGCTCGTGTTTCTGGACGATCAGGGACGTATTCAATGGGGAAACCGGGAGTGGACGCGGACCCTCGGGTATGACATCGCCGAAGCGCGCCAGCGTGACATCTTTGCCGACCTGTATCCCGACGCCGCGGAGCAGCGGCGGGTGCGCAATTCGATCGGGGCGCCCACCGGTCAGTGGAGCGATTTCCGCACTCGCACGAAGCACGGCGCGATGCTCGATACGACCTGGGCGAACGCGCCGCTCACCGGGGGCGGCTGGCTGGGGATCGGGATGGACGTGTCGGAGCGCCGCCGATCGGAAGAGCGCTATCGGTCCTTCATCGCGCAAAGCTCGGAAGGGGTGTCACGCCTCGAGATCGACCCGCCGGTGCCGATCACGGTGTCCGAGGACGCGCAGATCGACCAACTATACGCGGGCGCGCGCATTGCCGAATGCAACGACGCGATGGCCCGCATGTATGGCTACAACGAAGCCCGCGAGCTCGTGGGGACACGACTCACCGACCTGCACAACGTCAGCGACCCGACCAACCGCGAGCAGATCCGCTCCTTCATCCGAGCCGGCTACCGCCTGTCCGACTCCGAAACGCGCGAGCACGCCCGCGACGGACGGCCGCGCGTCTTCCTTAATAACGTGGTCGGCTTCGTCGAGGATGGGCATTTGGTGCGGGTGTGGGGGACGCAACGAGACGTCAGCGATCAGCGCCATCTCGAGGAGCAATTCCGCCAGGCGCAGAAGATGGAGGCCGTGGGTCAGCTGGCGGGCGGCATCGCGCATGACTTCAACAACCTGCTGACCGCGATCCTGGGCAACACGCAGCTCCTGCTCCGCGACCTGCCGCCGGGGGACGCCAAGCGCGGGGACGTGGAAGAGATCCGCAAGGCATCCGAACGAGCGGCTTCGCTGACGCGCCAGCTGCTGGCCTACAGCCGCCGCCAGATGTTGCAGCCGGAAGTGCTGGACTTGAACGTGGTCGTCGCGGATATGGACAAGATGCTGCGCCGGTTGATCGGCGAGCACATCTCGCTTGCGGCGGTGCCCGCAGCGGATCTCGGGCGCGTCCGCGCCGACCCCAATCAGATCGAGCAGGTCATCGTGAACCTCGCCGTCAACGCCCGCGACGCGATGCCCGACGGCGGCAAGCTGACCATCGAGACCGCCAACGTCGACCTGGACGAATCGTTCGCACAGGCACATCTCGGATCGGTGCCGGGGCCCTATGTGATGCTCGCGGTCAGCGACACGGGCGCGGGCATGGATGCCACCGTCCGGGCTCACCTGTTCGAGCCGTTCTTCACGACCAAGGAAGTCGGCAAGGGGACAGGCCTCGGCCTCGCCACGGTGTACGGCATCGTGAAGCAGAGCGATGGCTATATCTCGGTCTACTCGGAGCCGGGGCGAGGGGCGAGCTTCAAGATTTATTTGCCGCGGATTGAGACGCCCGCCGGTGCCGCGACCGCTCCAGCAAAAGGCGGCCCCGCACGCGGCACCGAAACGATTCTCGTGGTCGAGGACGAACCGGCCGTCCTCACGCTCAGCCGGCGCGCCCTCGAGGTCCAGGGATATGTGGTGCTCGCCGCGTCCGACGCCGACGCCGCAATGCGGGTCGTCGAGCGCCACGGCGGAACCATTCATTTGCTGCTCACCGACGTCGTCATGCCCGGCTTGTCGGGGCGCGAGCTGGCGGATCAGCTGGCCGCGCGCCGGCCGGGCATTCGGGTCTTGTACATGTCCGGGTATCCCGGGGACGCCGTGGTCCAGCACGGGACGCTGCCCTCCGGCAGTGCCTTCCTCCAAAAGCCGTTCTCACCGGACGGACTCGCGCGCAAGGTGCGAGACGTCCTAGACGCATGAACCGGGAAGCGCTACCGTAGCGCCATGAGTCAAACCGCGATCGGAATCGGTGCGGAGCACCTGACCCGGTTACTGGGCCAGCTGCCGGCGATTGTCTGGTCCACCGATACGGACTTGCGTGTCACGTCGCGCTATGGGGGCGTGCTCAAGGTGTTCGGGCACGAGCAGGGGCCTGTGGACGGAACGCCGGTCGCGGAGTTCGCCGACCCCCAAGATCAGGAGGCGGTCGTCGCGGCCCATCGTTCTGCATTGGCCGGGCACTCCTCGTCCTATGAGGCCCGTTTTCAGGGCCGCACGTTCAGGGCGCGCGTCGATCCCCTGATTGACGCGAACGGGGACACCGTGGGTGTTGTCGGATTCGCCATCGACGTTACCGAAGCAAAGCGCTCGGAGGAGCAGCTGCGCGCGTCCCGCGCCGCGCTGCGCAGTCTCGCGACGCGCCAACAGGACATTCGTGAGGACGAGCGCACGCGCATCGCCCGCGAGATTCACGACAGCCTCGGACAGGCGCTGACGGCTCTGAAGCTGCGGCTCTCCGCGGCACAGGAAGCGGCGTCGGAGGACGTGCCCGCGCTCGGCAACCGGCTGCATGAGACCGTGCAGATGGTAGATGACTTGGTGAAGAGCGTGCGCCGCATCGCGAGCGACATGAGGCCACCCATCCTCGATCAGCTGGGGTTGCCGGCGGCCGTGGAGTGGCTGGCCCAGGATTTTGCCCGGCGCACCGGTATTCGATGCGATGCTACGATCCTGCCGACCAGCGGAGCCATTACCGACGAGCTCGCGACTGCGATTTTCCGCATCGTCCAGGAAGCGCTCACAAACGTCCTGCGCCACGCCGGCGGCACCCGTGTGGACATCGAGCTCGGCGTGAAGAGCGGCTGCGTGACGCTGGAAATCGACGACGACGGCAGCGGCATCACCGAAGCGGGGACGATCGGTCCTGGTTCGCTGGGCATTTTGGGAATGCGCGAACGTGCCGCTGCCCTCGGCGGCGTCCTGGAAGTCGCCCCTCGCCCGAACGGAGGGACGCGCGTGGCTGCCTGGTTCCCCCGCGCTTGGGCGGGAGCGGGTCGATGAACCGTATTCTCGTCGTAGACGATCACGCGCTGGTGCGGCGTGGGCTGATCGAGATCCTCCAGGGCCTCCCGGACGGCGTGGAGTTCGGCGAGGCGGGCACCGCTGCCGAGGGACTGGCGCTCGCGCTCGACCAACGCTGGGACGTCGTGTTGCTGGACCTTGGTCTTCCTGACCGCCACGGGTTGGATGTGTTGCGCGAGCTGCATACCGCGCGGCCGCAGCTGCCCGTGCTGATCCTGACGATGTTTCCCGAAGATCAGCTCGCGCTGCGCCTACTGGAGATCGGAGCGGCGGGATATTTGACCAAGGAATCCGCTCCCGAAGAGTTGGTTCGCGCGCTGGAGCGCGTCATGGCGGGCCATAAGTATCTCAGCGCCGCGATGGCGCAGGCGGTTGCCGACAGGCTCGGCGGGCCGCCGCCGGCGCCCCACGAGCAGCTTTCCGACCGTGAGCTGGAAGTGCTGCGGCTCCTGGCAGCCGGCCGCCCGATCACCGCGATCAGCCGGCAGCTGGGACTCTCTCCCAAGACCGTGACGACCTATCGGGCGCGACTGCTCCACAAACTCCGCATGAGATCGAATGCCGAGCTGACGTTTTACGCAACCCAACACGGGCTCATCAGTCCCGCCGCGTTGCGCGCGTCGTCGTAACGTGGAGTAGGCGAAGCCCTACCTACGTAGTTCCCTCCCGCCGACAGACACGATTCCAGGCGCAATCAAAACTGTGCGCATGGAAGCAGTGCGTGTGCTCATGGTGGAGGACGACGACAACGATGCCGCGCTGATTCAGCGTGAGCTGGCGCGGCTCACTCCAGCTCCCACGGTGCAGCGCGTCAGCACGGAGTCCGCGTTGGTCGCGGCGTTGGAGAGTTTTGCGCCGCACCTGGTGCTCTGCGATCACAATCTCTCCGGGTTCGCCGGCTGGAAGGCGCTAGAGCTTGTGCGGCGCACGCAGCCGGACCTGCCGTTCATCCTCGTGACGGGATCACTCGATGAAGAGACCGCCGTCAAGTATCTCAAAGGCGGCGCGTCGGATTACATCTTGAAGGATCGGTTGGGCCGTCTCGGGCCCGCCGTGCTCGAAGCGCTCGAACGCGCCCGCCAGCGGCAGGCCTTGCACCGTCACGAACGCCTACTGCGCCAGATCATTGATGCGAACCCCAGCCTCATCTTCGTTAAGGATTGGGACGGCCGCTTCGTGCTCGTCAATCAGGCGTCGGCCGAGATTTATGGCACGACGGTCGAGTCCATGCTCGGTAAGACCGATGCCGACTTCAATCCCAACGCGGACGAAGTCGTGCACTTTCTGCGCGACGATCGTGAAGTGATGTCCTCAGGCCGCGCCAAGTTCATCGCCGAAGAGCCCGTCACCAATCCCGACACGAAGCAGACCCGCTGGTTTCAAACGATCAAGGTGCCCCTCCGCATGCCCGGCGAAGAGCGAGCCACGATGCTCGGGGTGGCCACCGAGATCACGGAGCGCAAGCGTCTGGAAGAGCAGTTGCGGCAGTCACAGAAGATGGAAGCCATAGGCCAGCTCGCGGGCGGCGTAGCGCACGATTTCAACAACATCCTCACGGCCATCGTCGGGTACACGGACCTGCTGGCGGCGGAGTTCGGCGGCAACGAGCGGCAGCTCGAAGATCTCGAGGAGATCCGCAAGGCGGCCCGCCGGGCCGCCGCCCTCACGCGCCAGCTGCTCGCCTTTTCGCGCAAACAAGTGCTCGAGCCGCGGATCATCGATCTCAACAGCGTGGTGCTGAACCTGGACAAAATGCTGCGGTCGTTGATCTCCGAAAACATCGATCTCAAGACGGATCTGGCGACGAACCTCGCTGCTGCCCGCGCGGACCCGAATCAGATCGAGCAAGTGATCATGAACCTCGCGATCAACGCGCGCGATGCCATGCCCGAAGGGGGCACGCTGACGATCGAGACAAGCAATGCGACGCTCGACCATGCCTACGCGGCGCAGCACGTGTCCGTCGTTCCGGGCGACTACGTGATGCTCGCCGTCACCGACACCGGCTCCGGCATGGACGAGAGCACCAAGGCGAGGATTTTCGAGCCGTTTTTTACGACGAAGCCGGCCGGCCGCGGAACCGGGTTGGGCCTCTCGACCGTCTACGGCATCGTTAAGCAGAGCGGCGGTAACATCTGGTTATACAGCGAGCCCGGAAAGGGGTCGACCTTCAAGATCTATCTGCCAGCGATCGAGGCGCTGCCTCAGGACATCGGCAAGGCAGATCCGGTCGAAGCCAGCCGGCGTGGCGGCGGCACGATCCTCGTGGTGGAGGACGATGAGCAGCTCCGCCGCCTGACGCATCGGGCGCTCGCGGGTCGCGGCTACACCGTGCTCGAGGCCGATCGGGGCAGCACGGCGCTGGATATCGCTCGGCGCCATAAGGGGACGATCGATTTGCTGCTCACCGACGTCATCATGCCGGACACCAACGGCCGCAAGCTCGCGGATACGATCCGCGCGGCGCGGCCCGGACTGCGCGTGCTCTACATGTCCGGCTATCCCGACGGGGCGATCGGCAATCACGGTATGTTGGAGCCGGGCGTGGCGTATCTCGCCAAACCCTTCACGACCGAAGCGATCATCCGCAAGGTCCGCGAGGTCCTGGAAGCGCCATGAACTGGTCCATCGAGCGCAAGCTGCCGCTGTTTGTGACCGTGTTGCTGCTTGCCGTGGTGCTCGCGCTGCTCATCATCGGCTATGGCGAAGTCCGCCGCGCTTCGCGGCAGCTCGCCAACGCGCGCCTGCAACGCGCGTCCCAACAACTCGCGGAATCCTTCCAGCGCTCCCTCGCCCAGTACCGGACCCAAACACTCGCTGTCGCCCGCGATCCCGGAGTCGTGGCGTTTCTCATATCCCGCGGCCAGCACGCGGAGGCACAGGCGCGAGCAGCGTTGGCGCACATCGCCCTCGACACCGTTTCGAACATCGCCGCCGAACTCTGGACGACTGATGGACAGCTGCTGCTCCGCAGCGGGCGATTGCGCTCCACGGCTGCCGTATTCCCGGCCACGGACTCGGCCGCGGTGAGCCCGCTGATGCAGTTCGACACCATCCTGCACTACCAGGTGACGGCCACGGTGCGCGACGGCGCCCAGGTGCTCGGCACCGCCCGGCACGTGCGACGGATCAATCTCAATGCGCAGGCGCGCGCCATGCTGACGGGATTAGCGGGCGGGGACGCGCTGCTGCTGCTCGGGAATGCCGCCGGTGCTCCCTGGACGGACTTCGCCAGCGTAGTGTCGGCTCCTCCCGCGACTGTGCTGCAGAGCGCCACTCCGGCGAGGTACGAGCGAGGCGAAACCAAGCGAGCCAGCGCCGCGGCGGTGCCGGGCTCACCATGGATGGTAGTGGTCGAGGTGCCGAGCCGGTTGGTTCTCGCGCCGGCGCGCGCTTACCTGCGGCGCATGATGCCGATCGCCGCGCTTGTCGTCTTGCTCGGCGCGCTGGGCGGTTGGGTGGGCAGCCGGCGTGTCACCGCGCCGTTGCGGGAGATCACCACCGCTGCGGAGGCCATCGCCGCGGGCGAACTCGACCGCCGGGTCCAGGTGACCAGCGAGGATGAATTGGGACGGTTAGGCCGCTCCTTCAACACCATGGCCGCCCAGGTCACCCGCGCACTGCAGACCACGGAAATGAGACTTCGCAGCGTGAGCGAAACCGCGCACGACGCCATTATCGCCGCCGACGCGGACGGTATCATCCAGTTCTGGAATCCCGGCGCCGCCCGCATGTTCGGCTACTCGGCCGACGAGATCCTCGGCCAACCGCTGACGGTTCTCATGCCGGCCCGGTTCCACGACGCACACCGGACCGGCATCCGTCGCTACGTCGCGACTCGGGAGGCCCACGTCGTCGGGAAGACGGTCGAGCTCGCGGGGCGGCGGAAAGACGGGAGCGAGTTTCCCATCGAGTTGTCGCTGGGCGCCGCACCGGTCAACGGCGTGCTGTCCTTCACGGGCGTGATCCGCGACATCACCGAGCGCATTCGCTCAGCGGCAGCGCTGGAGGCCACCAACGCCGAGCTCGAATCATTCTCGTATTCGGTGTCCCACGATCTCCGGGCGCCCCTGCGGGCAATTCATGGTTTTTCCCGCATCCTGCTCGAGGACCACAACGCCAAGCTGGACGCCGAAGCGCAACGCCTGCTCGGCGTGATCGATCAGAACACGCGGCGCATGGGTCAGCTCATCGATGATCTGCTCGCGTTCTCGCGCCTCGGCCGCCAAGAGATCACCGCTGGCCGGGTGGACATGAAGGAGCTCACCACCGTCGTCGCCGATGACATCAAGCGCGCCGAAGGCGAGCGAAACGGGAAACTCGAGATCCGGATCGGCGCCCTCCCGCCCGCCCGTGGCGACCGGGCCTTGCTGCGGCAGGTGGTGAGCAACCTGTTGCAGAACGCCGTGAAATTCACGCGCGGCAGGGACAACGCCCGGATCGAAGTCGGCTCGCGGCTGGAGGGAAAGCAGACGGTCTATTACGTGAAAGACAACGGTGCGGGGTTCGACCTACGCTATGCGGACAAGTTGTTCGGCGTCTTCCAGCGACTGCATCGGGCCGAGGACTTTGAAGGCACGGGCGTCGGGCTGGCGATCGTCAAGCGCATCGTCCAACGCCATGGCGGGCGGGTCTGGGCGGAGGGCAAAGTCGATGAAGGTGCGACGTTCTACTTCACGCTGCCGTTCGAGGAGAGCTGATGCAACCACACGGGGTGGAGATCCTGCTCGTCGAGGACAATCCGAACGACGCTGAACTGACGATACGCGCCCTCAAGCAGCGCAACCTCGCGAACCAGGTCTTCGTCTGCCGCGATGGCGCCGAAGCGATCGACTTCTTCGCGCATGGCGCCGGGCCGGTCCCCAAGGTCGTGCTGCTCGACCTCAAGCTGCCCAAGGTGGATGGCCTCGAGGTGCTCCGCCATCTCAAGGGCGATCCGCGCACGAAATCGATCCCCATCGTGGTCCTGACATCGTCCCGCGAGGAGCCGGATATCGAGCGGGCGTACGAGCTGGGCGCGAACAGCTACATCGTGAAACCGGTGGATTTCGAGGCGTTTGCGCGCGCGGTTGCTGATGTCGGGCTGTATTGGCTGTTGCTCAATCACCCACCGCAGTAGCCGTCAGTAGCGGGAGACGCACCGTCTCCATATGATGGCAGTGAAGACCTATGGCTGCGACACCAGACGCATCGCTGCGTGTGCTGATCGTCGAGGACCGCTTGGAGGACGCGGAATTGGCGGTTCGCGAACTCGCCCGTGCCGAGCTCGAGTGCGACACGACTCGCGTCGATACCGCCGCGGCGTTCCGGCGCGCGCTGAAGGACTTCTCTCCCATGCTGGTCCTGGCTGACTACACCGTCCCGGGGTTCGGCGGCATGGCCGCCCTCCAGATCCTGCGCGACGAAGCGCCCGATGTGCCGCTGATCATCGTCACGGGGAGTCTCGACGAGGAAACCGCCGTCGCATGCATCAAATCCGGCGCGGCGGACTACGTGCTCAAGTCCAACCTCATCCGCCTCGGGCCCGCCGTTCGGGGCGCGTTGGCCCTCGCGGAGAGTAGGGGCCGAGCTCGCAGCCTCGAAGCACAACTTCTGTTGTCGCAAAAAATGGAAGCAATAGGACGGCTCGCGGGCGGCGTGGCGCATGACTTCAACAACATCCTCACCGCCATCGGCGGCTACAGCGACCTACTGCTGGCGGATCTCCCCGAGGGCGACCCGCGCCGGCGCGACGTCGAGGAGATTCACGAGGCGACCGAGCGTGCCGCCGGACTGACACAGCAGCTGCTGGCCTTCAGCAGGCGGCAGGTGCTGCAGCCAAAGGTGGTCGATCTGAATGCGCTGGTGACCGATATCGAGAAGCTGCTGCGGCGCCTCATCGGCGAGGACATCCTGTTTGCCACGGTGCTCCAACCCCGGCTCGGGAACGTGCGCGCCGATCCCGGCAAGCTCGAGCAGGTCATCGTCAACCTCGCGGTGAACGCGCGGGACGCAATGCCTGACGGAGGCCGCCTCACGATCGAGACCCGCAACGTCCAACTCGACGAGTCCTACGCGGTGGACCACCCGTCCGTCCAGCCTGGTCGCTACGTGCTGCTGGCGGTCACCGACTCCGGAGTCGGCATGAGCGAGGAAACGAAAGCCCGGATCTTCGAGCCGTTTTTCACCACGAAGGCCCGAGGCAAAGGCACGGGACTCGGCCTGGCCACGGTGTACGGGATCGTGAATCAGACGGGCGGACACATCTGGGCCTACTCGGAGGCCGGCAAAGGCACCGTGATGCGCGTCTATCTACCACGTGTCGACGAGCCGGCGGACCCGGTCGAACGGCCGGGCGACGCTGCTCCCGAGGCCCTGCGAGGCACCGAAACAATCTTGCTGGTGGAGGACGAGGCGCCGGTTCGTGCCGTCACCACTAAGCTGCTCATCCGGAACGGGTACACGGTCTTCGAGGCGGCGGACGGCGCGGCCGCCCTCGCTCTAGTCGATGGCGACAAGAAAGGGGTGCGAGTGGACCTGCTGCTGACCGACGTCATCATGCCGGGAATGAGCGGGCGCGAGCTCGCGGATCAGCTCAAGGCTCGGCGCCCAGGCTTGCGGGTGCTTTTTATGTCCGGGTACACCGATGACGCCGTCATCCGTCACGGCATGCTCGAGCCCGGTCTCGCCTACATCGAAAAACCGTTCCGCCCCCCTGCTCTCCTCCGCAAGGTCCGCGAAGTCCTGCAAACGGCATCTGGAAGCCGCGAAGAAACACCGAAGAAAGCGATAAAATAAGCACAATCTCGCGAGTGTGCGCTCACTTCACTCCATAACTAGCCGTTTTATAATTACTTACATAGGCGCAAGGCCGGAGTAAGAACTGCACTAGCTTGTCCTGCAAAGACTTACATCAGACAGTGGCGTGGCGCACTGACTCCCCAGCTAGATTCCGCCATGCCTTTACCGCCCCTCATCGGGCACGAAGGGGTTAAGACCAGACTGGCGGGCGCCCACGCCTCCGGAAAGCTGCCGCAAGCCCTCTTGCTTGCCGGACCACGTGGAGTCGGTAAACAGCGTCTCGCGCTGTGGCTCGCTCAATTGATCCAGTGCGAAGCACCAGATCCCCAGGAACCGTGCGGGGAATGCCGTCCCTGCCGGATGGTGCTGTCGCTGCAGCATCCTGACGTGCACTGGTTCGTGCCGGTTGAGCTGAGCAAGCGAGGCGGCAGCGGCGGCGTAGATGCCGACAAGCAGGTCGACCTCGTCGCCGAGGCCTTGGCTGAGGAGATGGCGGCGCGGCGCGAGCAACCGCTGTACGCGCCGGTCGTAGGGCTCGCGAGTCATCCGGTGGCAGCGGTGCGCCTCCTGTTGAGGCGTCTCGCGCTGACGCCGGCGATGGGGAACCGGAAGGTGTTCATAGTGGGCGACGCTGAGCGTCTTATCCCGCAGTTGGGGACGGAGGTCGCGGCGAATGCGTTGCTCAAGGCGCTCGAGGAACCGCCCGCGGACAGTGTGATCATCATCACGGCCGCGGATCCTGGCGCACTGCTTCCGACGGTGTTATCACGTGTTGTGCTCGTTCGTGTTGCGCGAATCGCCGACAGTGCCGTGACAGCATTCGCGCAGCAAACGCTCGGAATTCGCGGCAAAGATGAATTAGCACAACGAGTTAATGCCGCGGAAGGCTGCATTGGCAAGCTCTTTGCAATAGAAGGCCCCCGTTCGGGACAGGCGGACCAAGCGGACCGCTTCCTGAACACTCCGTGGCTGTTCGCGCTTGGCCAAGTGCCGTTTCAGGCGCGCGGAGGCTTCACCGACATGCTGGACGCGTTGGCCGACAAGCTGCGCAGCGAAGCAACGCGCGGCGGCGATACCGAGAAGCTGGTCGAGGCAATCGCGCTCGTGATGGATGCACGCGACCTCGCGCAGGGCAACGTGAACCCGCAGCTGCTCGCGGCCGTATTGGCCGAGGACCTGCGGGGGATGGGGGAGACGCCGCGGTCATGAAGCTCTCCCATCTGGACCAGGCCGGACGCGCCCGGATGGTGGATGTGGGCGACAAGCCGCTGATGGATCGCACGGCCGTCGCGACGGGGACGATCCGGATGTCGCAGGAGGCGTTCCGGCAGGTCGCCGAGCAGGTGGTCGCCAAGGGCGACGTGCTCGCGGTGAGCGAAGTCGCGGGAACGTTGGCGGCGAAACGGACGGCGGAGCTGATTCCGCTCTGCCACCCCCTAGGCCTCGATCACGTCGAGGTCGAGGTGAGTCTGGCGGAATCGCTGCCGGGTGTGCGTGTCTGGGCGACGGTCCGATCGGTTGGCCGGACCGGCGTCGAAATGGAGGCACTCACTGCCGTCGCGGTCGCATTGCTCACCGTGTACGACATGGTGAAGGCGGTGGATGCGGGGATGGTGATCGGGGACGTGCAGCTGGTCGAGAAGAAAAAGGCCCCACGCGATGATTGAGGGGCGCTTGATGCAGTGGTCGCATGCTGATTCACAAGTCGTCGTGGACCAGGAGAGGAGTATGCAAACGAACACTCAACGTCTGATCGTACGCGGCGGAATGATCGTGCTGGCCGCTCTGCTCGTCAGTACCGTGGGCGGATGGGCCGGAGGCACGACCACCGACGCCGAGCGCGCGCCTGCTTCGGGTGCGGAGCTGCTCGGTGAATTGCGGGCGCTCCGTCAGCAGCTCGACGCCAAACAGGGCGAGCTGGAAGTCGCCCGGCTGCAGCTCGATCGCGTGGACGCGATCATGCAGTACTCGACGCATTACCGGCTGCCCGCCGATATGGCGACGGCCGTCTACGACGTCGCGCTCAGCGAGGGGATCGACCCCGGCCTGGCGTTCCGTTTGGTGAAGGTCGAGTCGGGGTTCAACCCGCGCGCCACGAGTCACGTCGGCGCCGTGGGCCTCACCCAGGTGCTGCCCAGCACGGCTCGGCTGTACGAGCCGGGGCTGACGACGCAGCAGCTCTATGACCGCGATACGAATCTGCGAATCGGTTTCCGCTACCTGCGGGATCTGTTGGACCGCTATCCGGCCAATATGAGCTTGGCGCTACTCGCCTACAACCGCGGCCCCGCCAAGGTAGAGCAGCTGCTGGGCGCCGGTCGCGATCCCGCGAACGGCTATGAAGCTGAAGTTATGAAGGGGTTCCGGCACCACTAACGACTGGGGATGCGCAAGACATCCCCAGGTCGTATCACGCTTCGCATCGTCAGATCATTCGCTTCGAGTAACGCCATCAGGCCCACGCCGTGCTGGCGGGCGATCGCGCTGGCCGTCTCGCCCCGCGCCACGCGATGGCGCGTGTTGCCGTTCGAGCTGACTGAGCTGTAGCGGCTCGACACCCGACGGACGCGCGGCTCCGGCGGCGTGCTCCAGGCACCGCGCGGCACCACCCGCCCGCTCATCGGCACGATCACCCGCTGGCCGATGCGTAGCGCGTGCGCGCGCAGGTGGGGGTTCGCCGCCTGGAGCATCGTCACCGTCACCCTGTAGCGCTGGGCGATACCCGACAGGGTCTGGCCCGACGTCACGTAATGGTCCACAAACGTGACGCGCTCGTTGACGGGGAGATCGGCGTACCGCTCCGCGACCCGTGCGCCCATGCCGCGAGGCACCCGCACAATGACACCCCGCCCTGGCGGCGTGATGCCACGAACGAACTGTGGATTGAGCTCGAGCAGCGCCGCCACGGACGTATCCGCCAGCCGCGACAGCACGTCGAGGCCGGTGGCATCGGGAACCGACACCTCGTCAAAGACGAGGGGCGACAGGCGCTGGATATCCGTAAAGCCGTAGCGGCCGGGCTGCTTGGCGATCAACGCCGCGGCAATGAGCTTCGGCACGTAGTCGCGCGTCTCGCGCCGCAGGTTGCGGCGGTCGGCGATCTGGAAGAAGGTTTGATCGTCGACCGTGTCGGGCTCGCCGGGGAGGCGGCGGATTTCGCGCTCGATGCGGCCGGCGCCGGCATTATATGCGGCGGCGGCCAGGTACACGCTGCCCAGGCGCTGCACGAGGTCCTGGAGGTGCGCCACGGCCGCATCGGTTGCCTTGAATGGATCGCGGCGCTCGTCCACCCAGGCGTCGATCTGGAGGCCGTACCCCCGCCCCGTCCCGGCAATGAACTGCCACATCCCGACGGCGCGCGCGCGGCTCACGGCCGTGTTGGACAGGCCGCTCTCGATCAGCGTGAGGTAGACGAGATCCTCAGGTAGTCCCCGCGCCCGCAGCCGCTCGCGAATCATTCCCTCATAGCGGCCGAGCCGCGACAGCCAGATCTCGAAGCGGTCGCGCGCATCGAGCTGAAAGAACTCGAGATACTCGAGCACGCGGCGGTTGCCGGCGAAGTTCGTGACGTCGATGTCGAACGTGGCAGTTTCCGCGCCGAACAGCCGCTCGGCCTCCTGGCGCACGTCCTCGCCCGCGAGCGGTTGGTTCGTGCGCCGCGCCACCGGCTTATCGGCGGAGTGGCCATGCAGGCTGTCGAGCGCCGACTGATCGGCGGCGGAGTCCTGCTCCACATTGGCGAATGCCGTTCCCAGCTGCGCGATCGCGGCGGTGTCGATCACGTCGGGAGCCACGATGACCACGGCAGGAATCCCGGAGGACCTATGTGCACCAGAGGCGCAGGCAGCGACCGCTGCTACTGCGCCCATCGTCGAGAACCAGATTGCGATGCGTCGTTTCATCGTGTCGCCAGATAATTCCCAAGTAGACGGTTTGTCGCATTCAACACCGCAAGCGCCGCGCCACGCGGCGGATCAGCCTCCGTCAAACACGACCCGACCAATCGGGTCGCTTCCTCCGCGCGCGCCGACAACGAGACGATGACCACCGTCGCATCGAACGCCCGCACCGCTTTCACGCCCAACAGCTCGAACGTGAGACGCGGCTGCACTGCCTGCTCCAACGCGTGCACGGCTGCAACCGCGCAACAGCGCAGCTCGCCGGTCTGCGAGGACACGCCGTCGGAAGCACCCTCGAACCGACGGCCATCCGACCACGTCAACACCACCTTGGCGCGACACCGGCCATTGGCCAGCCGCTGAAACCCGAACTCCTGGAACCGCAGGCGCTCGTCGGGCACGCGCAACCGTCAGTCGAACCGGACTTCGATCTGCTGCTTGGCGCCCAAGTCCTGTATCGCTTCCACAACATCGACCTCGAGACGGGGACGCCCCTGCGCGTCGCGCTCCGCCGAAATGAGCAAGATCAGACCGCTGTCGAATTCCACTTTCACGTGCCGTACGTCGGACCGCACCGTGACATGCTTGACCGTCTCCCCCTTCAACCGCGTCACCGCACCGACGACGCGCCGCAGATCCTGCAGGTCCGCGGTGCTCACGAGAGGCGCTCGGCTAGCAGCTGCGAAAGCGCCGCGTCGGGGATCCGCTCAGCCTGGATGAACAGTGACGACTTCGAGGTGGCCTCCAACGGATACGGCGTCCAGAACGACCGGCGCCGACCCGGTTGGGGCTCAGACGCGGCGCGAAACGACAAGACCAACTGCCAAGCGGCCGTATTCGCGCGACGCTCGGCGACCGCGTCCACATGCCAAACCTGGTCCCCGTGCGCGATTACTCGCCATGACATGGCTCACCTCGAAGCGGGGAAAGGGCGCAAAGGGCCCCCAATATGTGGCTTAGATGATTTCCCGTCAATACTTTAGGAGGTTTTCAACAGTGCGGCGTGTGGGTAATTCTGGCTAGTCGTCCCTGGTCACATAGGCACGGAAACGGGTCGCCAGATCCCGGGCGACGGGTCCCGCAACTCCCCGGCCGATCGTGCGTCCGTCGAGCTTGGAGATCGCGACGACCTCAGCGGCTGTCCCCGTGAGAAACACTTCATCGGCCGTGTAGAGATCGTACCGATTCATCGGCACCTCGTCGATCCCGTATCCGGCCTCGCGGCCCAGTTCGATCACCGTATCGCGCGTGACCCCGCGCAGGATACCGGCGTAGGGTGGCGGGGTGCGCAGTGTACTGTTGGACACGGCGAACAGGTTCATGCCGCTGGCTTCGGCCACGTAGCCGGCTGAATCGAGCATGATCACCTCGTCCACTCCCGCGGCGATGCCTTCGATCTTGGCGAGAATGTGCGAGAGGTAATTCAAGGATTTCACGCGCGGGGAAAGGGCTTCGCGATGATGGATCGGTGTCGCCGCGGTCAGTGCGGTCAGCCCTTTCTCATACCGATCCTGCGGCCACAGCTTGATCGTATCAAAGATGCAGAGGACGGTTGGCTTCGCGCATTTCCGCGGATCCAGGCCGAGATCGCCGACGCCGCGGGTGACGACCAAGCGGAGGTAGGAGTCCTTCAGTCCGCTCTTCTCGACACCTTCCTCGATCATGCGCGCCATGGCGTCCTGGGCCATCGGTATCTCGAGCCAGATCGCTTTGGCGGATCGGTAGAGGCGGTCGAGGTGGGCATCCAAACGGAAGACGCGGCCTCCGTAGGACCGGATGCCCTCGAAAACGCCGTCGCCATACAGGAGGCCGTGGTCGAATACAGAAACGACCGCGCTGCCGCGGTCGTACCACGTGCCATCGATCCAAACGATGGAGGGCATCGCAAGGAATCTGCTTTGGATGCCCTCTGGTGACAACCGGGGGTCCGCTACCCCCGACGCCTAGGTGTGCTCGTTGTCGTCGTCGTGGCCGTCATGGTCATCGTCGCGGAAGGCGTCAATTGACGCTTCAATCCGATCCCGAACCACGTTTTCATTGGGCTGGCCCTTATTGGCCGACGCCGGATTCACGAGCGCATCGCCGGCCGCGTTCAGGAACCAGTTGGCGACATCCACGCGCAGGGTGACGTTGGCGGTCTGTCCCTCGCTCACGGTCAGTGGCGGCGACAGCAGGATCTCCTGCTTCGCGTTCAAATCCGATGTGAACGTGAAGTCGGTTCGGGTGCCACCCTGACTGAACGTCCCGGTGACCCGGATCGAGACGCCGTCGAACGTCGGATTCGCAGCGATGAACGCTGCATCTTCCGGAGCCTCGGGCTTGTGAACTTCGAATTCCAGCTCGTCATACAATCCCGCCGGCGCGTCTACGGAAACGACTGTTTCGGTCGCCGTATTGCCGAGCGGCAGGGAAACGAGCATCGCCCCCGTCTCGAACTCTTCGCAGTCGTCATTGCCTTCGACGTCGTCACACTCCACGACCTCGACCCGCTTGAGCTCGACTTCGCGCAGCACGATCTCCACGCTGCGCAGGATGATCGTGTCATTCCCGAGGGCGATGACAGTGCTGTCGCCGGCCGTCACGATGGACGGCGAGCCGGCCATACCGGACAGCGCGGCACTCGGGGCCGGACCCGCAGGCCGAACCGAGGTCAACGCCAGATTGAGTCGCCCAGCATTATCCGTGGTGCACGCGGCGAGCAGCGCCGCGACCAGAGGCGCTCCCACAAAACCGAGCCTGCGATTCATGAACTCCTCCCGTGTGTGTGCTGACTGAAAAGGGCGCTGCGCACGCAGAACGGGGAGGCAATCGCCGTACCACTCGTAAGTGGTTGAGGACAGGCGAGTTCTGTTTTATGAAGGGCTTCGCGTTGTCTCGGGACGGACGCCGCTGGCTCGAAATGAGCCAGTGCGATATCAGGAGTTGGCGAGCCGGTCGGCGGCCCGCAACGCGCCCACTTTCCGGTACAGCGCAATGGCCCGATCGCGTGCCGCGCTCGCGGCGTTCTGATCGCCACGCGCGGCGAGCGCCTCGCTGAGGTCGCGCTCGATGTCCGCCAGCGTGTCCGTGCTGCCGAATTCCTTTGCGAGGTTGGCAGCGTTCATGAGCAGCGGCACGGCTTCCGTCGTATCGCCCCGGGCACGCGCCACGGCAGCCTGAACACGCCAGACTTCAGGCAACCCGGCACGGAATCCGATCCGGGAGTAGCGCTCGGCCGCGCGCGTGAGCTCTGCACCGGCGAACGCTGGGTCGCCGAGTGCAATGTGCAGCTCAGCCCGGCCGGTGGATGCGAGCGCGACGAGCTGCTCGTCGCCGACCTGAGTCGCGAGTCGCACCGCTTCCTCGGCCGCGCCAAGCGCGGCCCGTGGATTCTTCTGGTCGCGCAGGCTGATGCCGATATTGTGGTAGGTCTCCGCCATGCCGCGGACGTGGCCCACCTGTTGATACGCGACGAGAGCCCGGCGGTAGTTGGCGAGCGCGGCGTCGGGCTCCCCGCGAATATTGGCGAGGATGCCCAGATTGTTGAGGCAACGCGCTTCGGTGGTGTGCTCGTGCAAGGCGCGCGCCATCTCGAGGGCGGCCGTGAAGTGACGGTCCGCGTCTTCGACATCGCCATGGCGCAGCGCGATCAGGCCTTGATAGTTCCGGGCCCGCAGCTCGGCATGCGATTCGCCTTGCGTGCGGGCGAGCGTCCTCGCGAGATTCGCCCAGCGAACCGCGGCATCGTGCTCTCCCAGACGGCCGTGCGCTTCGGCGGCGAGCAACGCCGACCGCGTCCGGCCTTCTCGCATGCTCACCGGGAGGCGCTCGAGTCCCTCCAGCACTTCGCGGTGCCGCCCCGCAGCCGCAAGGTGCTCGAGATCGCGAAATACGGCCGATTCGTCGGCCAGCGGCGTCTCCGCCATTTACCAAGCCAACGCGTACTCGGAGAACGACAGGATGTTGGCGTCGATCTCGTCGAGGGACTCGAACTTGACCGACCCGATGCGGAACCAGGGCGCACTCGGACCCTCGCGACGCCACAGGTCGAGCACGTGCTCGATGGCATCGTCGGCGCTATCTCTATCCCCGTCGCCGTCGAAGTCGTGGTTCGCGTTGAAATAATGGAGCTTCAGACGGGCAGGGTGGTCAGAGCTGAACTGCAGTCCCGTTGGCTCGAACGAAAACGCAAACCGTGCAGGATCGATCACGGTCACGGTGATGAGAATCGAATCCCCTGCCTGAAAGGCCGTCCCATCCGGCTTGCGCAACAGACCATCGCCCGGCACCTCGAAGCGGAGAAAATCTTCGGCGCTGTCGGCGGGGGGCTGGTACGCGATCCGCACGTCCCTGCCCTCCCCGACTTTGGCCCAGAAGCGGGCGACGGTGGAGTCGAGCGGTGGGGCGAGCGTATCCTGCAGAACGATGTGCAGGTTCGTATCCGGCACCCCGCCGGGCCCCGTGTTGTCGCTGCAACCGAGCAGCAGTAACGCGGCGCTGAACAGCAACATGAATCGACGCATCAGGCCAATCCCCTGAGGAAGGTTCACCGATGGCTCGCTGCACGGCACGGACCACCGGAACACGTTGGTTTTAGGCCGCTTCTCGGCGGCTTGGTGGACCGTCTCGCGACACCTGACTCACTCTGAGTCAGCCTCCGCTTCCCCCCCGAGCAGTCGCGCCAGGCGTGAGCGGGAGATACCCAGCCGCCGGGCGGCTTCGGAGCGATTCCCTCCCGTCGCCGCAAGCATCGCACGCGCCGCGGACCGCACGATGTCGTCCAAAGACGCGGGAAACGGCAGCGCGTTGCCGCGCGACGACGTCACCTGAGTCGCCGTCAGCTCAGCGATCTCGAGCGTGCCCGGAGGTGAGAGCAGCAGCGCACGTTCAATCGCATTGCGCAGCTCACGCACATTCCCGGGCCAGGCATGTGCGAGCAGGATCCGGCGTGCGTCGCTGTTCAAGGGTGGTTGCGGGAGGCCGTATTGGGCGCTGAATCGCGCCAGAAACGCTTCCGCGAGCAGCAGCACGTCTTCCCCCCGCTCGCGCAGGGGGGGAAGCTGCAGACTGATGACGTTCAGCCGGTAAAACAGGTCTTCGCGAAACGTTCCGGCGCGGACCTCGGCCGCAAGCTCGGCATTCGTCGCCGCGATGATGCGCACATCGACCCGCCGTCCCGTCGTGGCGCCGAGGCGCCGCGTCGTCTTCTCCTCGAGCGCGCGCAGCAGCTTGGATTGCAGCTCGGGAGCGAGCCGATCAATCTCGTCGAGCAGGAGTGTGCCGCCATCGGCGGCCTCGAAGAGCCCGGGCTTTGCGCTCTTGGCGTCGGTGAACGCACCCCGTTCGTGGCCGAACAGCTCGCTCTCCAGCAGCTGCGCCGGCACCGCGGCACAATTCAGCTCGATGAAGGGAGCAGCGGCGCGTGGGCCGCCGTAATGCAGCGCGCGAGCGACCAGCTCCTTGCCCGTTCCGGTTTCGCCGGTGATCAAGACCGTTGCGTCGGCATGCGGAAGGACGCGGGCAGCGCGCTCGAGCGTCGCGCGGAGCGCGGGACTCTCCCCCACGATTTCCCGGAACGCGTGGGCTTGCGCCTCGAGACGCGCCAAGGCGCTGCGCGCCACAGCGGCACGCCGTCGCGCGACCGCGGCCGCGACCACCTCGCGCAGCGCGTCGCGATCGTCGGGGAGGACGAAGTAGTCGGCGGCGCCTGCCGCGACTGCCTGCGCGGCGATGCGATGGCCTGCGGCGGCCCCGATCGCGACGATCGGCACGTCGGAGGGAACGGTGAGGTCCCGGATGTGGGCCGGCAGATCAGGCTCGACCCCACCGGCGGCGAGCAAAATAACCGCGGCGCCTGGCGGAGGAGGTTCGCCCTCGGCCGGGCGCCATTCGTCGAGCGGCACTTTCAGCTCGCCGGCGAGGAGCGGCCAGAAGTCGCTGAAGGAATCGGTTAGTCGAACGACGAGCAGCGAGATCTCAGGCGTCGTCACACTCGAAACCTTAGCGGCGGTGGTGTGAGAAATTCCTGAAGAAAGGATGCGATGAGGCGGCTGGGGATCGAACCCAGGACCTACGGATTAAAAGTCGTCGCGTAGGGGAGTGCTCCAGTGCACTCCATTCTCATCCCAAGCACAAATGTCGGTGCCTTTTTGTTTACGGATTGCTGGATTTGCCCGCGATTGCCTCGCAAACATTAGCAGAAAATTAGCAGCTTGGATACGAAAAAATGCGCTAGGCGAGAATGGCTCCAGCTCCGAACTGGTTAGAGCGCTGGTCTCACATTCCGCGCTGAGCATGAGGGAGCGTGGCGACACGCTCCCTCATTGTGCTTAAATGTACACCGTTTGCCGCATCGTCCCTCATCGAAAGGCAAACAACGGCAAACGACAGGTCGCATGGATTTTTGGGACAACCTTCGCTATGGTCGAAACAAATGACCTCTGATCCGAGTCCGCAGAAGACAGCGTTGACGCCAGCGCAGCGAGCCTTGGTCGACTCGGGTTACATACCCACCATCGAGCAGTGGGCCAAGAATCAGTGTGCGCCACTGTGGTGGTACGACGCAACGCGCCCGAGAGGAATGCAGACGATCAAAGGCGCTACGGTCTGTTTCGTTCATACCGGCAAACGGCTACTCGGGATTTCGGCGGCACACGTGCACCTGGAATGCGTGTCTGCTCTAAAGAGTGACCCCAAGATCGCATGCCAACTGGGAGGCCATTCCTTTGATCCCGATCGATACGTGTTGGCGATGGACAAAGAGTTGGATTTGGTGGTCTACGGTCTTTCGGAAGTGCAGGTAAACGCAACCGGCGCTTACATTCATCACGCACCGGTCTGGCCTCCCGTTGTGGCGGATGGTAACGCGTGTGTTATGGGCGGCTGGCTGTGGAGTCTCAGCGAGGACGGAGACCATCAGGTGACACACTCCTTCCTACACTTTATTACGCGCTTCCAAACTCATTTTCAGGCTAAGCTCGGGATCGTTACCGGAACGTCGACGAGTATTCCCTGGGGACAGAATCCACTGCCACGTGGGACCAACCTCGGCGGCATGAGCGGAGGGCCGGTCTATTGTGTAAGCGAACGTGCTGGCCTGGTGCAGATGACGCTCGTTGGCATCGTGTACGAGTACCAACCGTCTTTTGAGATTGCTTTAGCTAGACCTCTGTCCCTGATTGACGTTCACGGATCGATCCGAGCATCTCTCCATTAAGCGGCCTCCCGCTCAATTCCCTTAACTGGTTCGCGACCGTTTGCACTGTGCCGTCCTTGAAAAAGTCGAATCGCTTCTTGGCACAAAATCGCAAAACGCAACCAATTCGACACGCCGAAATCATGCCACATGGCCCTAGCCAACTCCAGGAGGTGGGATCATTCCGGGCATAGGGACAAAATCCTCCGTGACGCGATAGCCGAGCGCGTTCACCTCGTCTAAGAACTCAATCACCGTACTGACGTGATATGCGCGCCCAAACTCCACGATCCGGTAAACAGCCTCATGCAGCGTCTTCTCCTTGTCCTGATACTCCACGACTTCAGAAGCAAGAATCCGCGCTGACTGATTACCGAAAGCCAAGCCAACGAGCTTTGGCCCGTTCACTTCGGTAAGAACTGCGGACCCCGACATCCCCTCGATCACCGGATAAGGAAGGGTTATCAGCCAGGCAGGAGGCTTGTCCTCCGTTTTCAGGAGGTTGACGATGTGACCAGCGAAGAAGCCCTGTTCGATCGTCACCTTGGGTCCACCCGCCGCGAAGAATCCGTACGAGTGAATCGGTACACCAACGAGGGCCTTACGAGGTGGGAGCAGCGGCACATAGGACCGTATGCCTCTACCCAACGCTTGAGGAATGAACGCCATATCAAGATTACGATTCCGCGACGTCCGGACTTCACGCGCTTGTATCTTCCACCCCGTAACATTGTGGTGGACGTACAATTCACCGGGAGCCTTTACCGCTTCGGCGACATGTTTGCACGTCAATAACCCTCCGTCCTCGGTGACGGGGAATCCCGATCCGATAAACTCCTCCACTCCATCCGCCACCCGGTAGAGTCGAAAGAAGAAATGATCGATATGCATTGCTGCCTATCATAGTGGAGCATACGGTCGGACTGCCACCCACTCCGGCACTCAAAATTCTCCCGCAATTCCACATATCCCCGCCCAGCATTGCCCGGATACAGTCGCGTTCTTACCTTGGAATGCGGATCGGCGGAGGGTGGATGCAGGAGATTCGCATAAGCTGGCTGGTACATCTCGAACTCTTTCTGAATGAGTTGTTGGGTCGGAAGCCGGTGACGGAGCAGCTCGAATTACCGCTGTGGCGTCGATTCGGTGAACCTCACGAACCCAGAACGATTTCGCTCAAACCACGCGACCCACCGGGTGGCGGTGGGCTTCCTATTCCCCGGGAGCCGGAACCGATTATCCCTCCAGTACCTCCGAGGATCGACGAGATCGCGGCATAGGTCACATGCCATCCTGGCTCGATGTTCTGCTCAAGGTTGCCGGATTTCTCCTGAGCGTGGCCGCCTTGGTGATTTCGATGCGCGCATTTCGGCGATCGACGCCGCTCACGCAAATGCAGACACGGCTCGCGGCCCTGGAGCTAGAAGCCAAGACGCGCGCTCAGGTGGCGCAGTCCAAGGCCGACGTCCGCGCGTCTATACATCGAACCGGCCAATACTCGTACGATCTGGTTATCGAGAACAAAAACCCCGCGGCCACGGCCACAAACGTCAACATCGAGTTCGTGAATCCTGAGGATGAAACGATCTTCCCCCAAGGCGAGCGCGATAGACACTTGCCCGTTGCCGAGCTTCCCGGCGGCGATTACGTGCGGATCATCGCGGCCTTGGCTTCTGGCCGGTGGCCACCGTTCGACGTCGTTCTCACGTGGACTGATCCGGACGGGACCGAGCAACACAAAGAGACCAAGCTCCGACTCTCCTAGAAAAGAGCAGGCCCCGCCGCGCCGCGCGGGGCCCCTGAAAACCGGCCGGAGAAAGGGAGCCAGCCGGTTCCTATCGATCGCAGTGTTTACCCGACAAACGCAACAGGCCCCGGAACACCGCGCCACGACTTGCCCGCGGGTCCGGGGCCAACGGGTTTTTGTTCTACAATCTTGTTTCCGGGGATAGGACCATGGGCGACTCAAGCAGGCCGGCTCATGAGCCGCAAATCAGCAAGCAGCGCGATGCGTTTCGGCTTACCAATGATCTGCTCCATGATCTCATATCCGGATTTGGCGTGTACACGTCTCTGAGAATCATCTTCGACCAAAGTCCAACACCCATTCCGGAAGACGTGCGGACCGCCGTGAAGCGGATGTCGCTTTTTCACATCATCCTGACGCTCGCCAAGTGGGTGGAGTTCTACGATCGCTATAGGGCCGTGATCCCCGCCGACGTAAGAGACATCGCGAAAGACCTACGCAACGATGTCCAATCCCGAGGTATCGTTCGATTTCGGAATAACGTGGTCGGCCACATTTGGGACGATGAGCAGGGTCGCGCGCTCACAAATGCTGAAGTCGAGGAACGCCTCTACGGATTCATCGATGCAGGGTTCGGCGACTTCATGTCTTGGGCAGCCGATGCAGACAGCTCGGCGCCCGATAGGCCAGTGCACGTGATCGAGAAAGGTCGTGATGCGATTCGGGCGGCCTACAAGCTCACGGATGCAGACCTCAATCTTTAGTCTTTGACGACGATGCATTACTTTCAGATCATGACACTACTCAAGCCACCTCGACGCATTGTGGTGAAGCTCGGCAACGGCGTCGAGTTGATCGAGTTCGTGCCGCCGGGGCGGTTCGGTCCACGGATCGTGAACGAGGGGCCGTCCCGCCCTCAGCGTCGAGAAGCACCGGACCCACCATTCAGGAACGACGAAGCGTGAGTGGTTCTCGAACGCACCGCAGCTTGGGCGCATCCCGTTAGGCCGCAGCCCTGAGGAGGCGGGTGCCTACTTATACATTTCGACTCAGATTCACACTGCCCGCACCTACTCTCTCGCATGACGTTGCCGAAGTCGAGCTGCCGCTCCCTGGACACCACCTATCGGCAATACTCAAAGCCCGAGGCGCCACATCGATTAAGGACGCGACGTCATTCACAATCACGGCTCACGATTTCCCGTCGGAGAAAGCCGCACAGGAAGCAGGCGAGCGGGTGCGGACGACGTTACGGTTGACGTGTGTCGATCTTCGAAGTGGTCTTGATACGACTGATCGTCCAAGCACGATAGGATTCGGGAAGGTCGTCTTGGACAAGGCCAAGGAGATGGGGATTGAGCTTCGCGGAGATCCGCATGGACTGGTGATCTATCCCGATGATCCCAGTATCCAATTCATGTCAATACAGGCAACGGCCGTCGTGTCCAGTCCTATTGCCCGGTTCAAGGAGCGGTTCAACAAGTACTCAGAGATCGGACCACCTATCACAGACGAGCAAGCGCTGGGTTTGGAACTGTACAGTCTGTCGCATTTCGAGGCTTCAGCACGTGCACGCTTCGTTACCCTTATCAGTGCCATTGAAAGCACGGTTACTCCGATCGACCGTGGAACTGCAGCTCAGGCACATTTGGATTCTTTGATTCAGCTCACACAAGCCTCCACACTCGATGAAGCAGAGAAGAAGACGCTTTTGAATGCGTTAGGGAATCTCAAGACAGAGTCCATAACGACCGCTTGTCGCCGTTTTGTGCAAACCTATGGCCAGGAAAATGACGTCTTGCTTTGGCAGGAGTGCCATAGCGCAAGGCACAAGCTCCTTCACAGCGGAAAGGCAACAAAGAGTATTAATGAATTGCTCCCGAAGCTCGACAGTCTCGTGAGGAGCGTCCTGATTGAGTCTGTTCTGCGCAGTCCCGGGGCTGCGGCCTAACAAGCGCTTGAAGCTGGCGGCGCGCGTAGATTAGGGAATGAGTCTTTCTTCAGCGCGCCGCAGCTTAAGCGCGATCCGTTAGGCAGCCTCCATGATTGAGCTTTCGCCAAAATGGGCTCCATACTTGAACTCGCAGCCGGAAGCCGGAATGAGCTGGCAGGTCGTCACGGTTCACCTTAAGGACGGGCGCAAGTTCGAGCGCGTAGTGGTTGTCGGGGGAATCATTGCCTCAATCGCCGGGGATAAAGACATCCCATTTATTGAGGCGGATATTAGTGAGCTGATTGTAACAAACGACACGTCATGGCGTCGGTGACGTTCAGGTTCACCGCTACCGCTCGCTTGCCGTTCTGGACCGTCCTGGTCTACATGGCGGCGGACAATAACCTGGCGATCCCAGGCATCCTAGACATCGATGAGATGGAGGCGGCCGGTCTTGATCCCGAGGTCCAGGTCCTTGTTCAGGCCGAATTCAACCCCACGCAGCTCGGGCTCTACGGGTGTAATGCGTCGTGTTTCAACCGCACCGCCCTCCTTGCAGCAAAACCGCCCTAACTGGTGCTATTTAGCTTCGAAGATTCAAACCTCGGGGAGAAGTCTTCCCGCAGCGCGACATAAAGGAGGAACGATGGCGACGACGACGACCCATGACGCCGCGAACTTCCCCCACCTGTTGAAGAT
Organism: Gemmatimonadales bacterium; assembly: GCA_036002655.1. Classification (GTDB taxonomy): domain Bacteria; phylum Gemmatimonadota; class Gemmatimonadetes; order Gemmatimonadales; family GWC2-71-9; genus 20CM-2-65-7. Next base: position 19,262 of record DASYTD010000003.1, on the reverse strand, counting down.
GGTTGGAGACGTAGTTAGCACTAATGGAAACCTCGATCGGGCAGCTGTAAGCGCAGCTCTCTTCTCGAATACGAACCCAATCGGTGACCTCACGGGGAAGGTCGACTTCATAATCTGCTTCAATCGGACTGGCGGGGGGCCAGACTGGGCCTCTGAAAACCATTCCGCCGCCTTTGCGCCGCGGCCGCTGCGCGGGATCGTCCAGGTCCACAACATCAACCTGGCAAACGACTCTCAGCTTGATCGCATGGGGCCCCTTTTTAGCCTCTTACTCCAAGAGATGGGTCATTATTGGATTCGAGATAACGCAGGTCAGGCAAAGATCAGGACCTCCACCGTCGACGTCGATACACCCATGTCCGCTGATATGATCGCTGCTCTGAACGCAGGCGGCGCATACCCCGCGTTTCCGATGATCGGACGTCAGGACTCGCATTGGAGCCCCTTCTTGGATGGTGTGAACAGTCCTTTCGAAGCTGGCAAATTCGGCACACAACAGCAGACGCGAGGGTTCGGCCCGTTTGGCTGGTTTGGCCGTTACACTCAAGTGGAAGGCCAACCAAAGGTCGGACCAACCTTTGTTCTGCCTGGCAGTGATGGCGGGACCGTCACCAGCGTCGCAGCGTATTCGTTCTTCGAGCGCTGGCTGATGGGTGACTGGTCGCCTCCCCAACTCACGACCGGAACTGTTTGGCCAACGTTCAGCGTCATCGAACCGATCTGGGCGTTCCCGTTGTTTTTCCAAGCAGGTCTCTTCATTGAGGTTATGGCGGGACAGCGCGTTTACCTGGGATACGACCAGGGCCCTCATAGAATCCAGGTGCGCCAGACCGATAACACCTACACATCGCTGCCAGTCGTTCTCCCCACGGATCCGTACCGCCCTCACGAAGCTGTGGGACTGCGTGTCGTGCAGATCGGTTCGACAATCCGACTCCAGACACGAGTGTGGCCGGTAAGGACGTACCTGGGACCGCGGTTTCGGCTCTATCTCGAGAAGCCGGACCCGAGTTGCGACGAAATATTCAGCGATTTCACTAGTGGATTGACTGACCCAGGCATGGGCGCAGCCGACCCTTACGTGGGTTGGCGGACAATCGGAACCAGATCGGGCAGCGTGAGAGACATCGGCCTTTCATCTCGTTCGTTGCAAACGGGCGGCGGCGGTACGAACCGCACGTACGGAGTGGCTTACACGCGTCTACGCGCGCGTCTGTGTCTATTCGACGGGAACGTCACTCAACCAATAGATGTCAATTCCCTCTCTCAGACTCTTCCAAAGGCCGGACCCGTCCGACTGGCTGATGGCAGGCTGATTATGCCGTACAACAACGGTAGCTATGGTGAGGATGATCTCGTGCACGAGGCACCGCGGTGGACCATGCCAGCTCCGAATCGGGATTTCGGTTTGGGGGGCATCGTTCGGCTGGAGTCATGCGCGATGGTGAGCTGGGCGGGCGGACTGGCTCCGGGGGTAAAGCTCGTTGGTCCCCTGAAGCGTGTGAAGTTCAATGACTTCCTACTGCCAGCCGACCCGTTCCGTCCCCGCCGGGTAGAGCCGCCGCACAACGGTGCGTACAAAGTCCTGTTCTGCGCCGTGTCCCGCACCGATCCGGAGATCAACAATGCTACGCTCACCGCGTTGGATCGGATCCGGCGGGCGTTTGAGATTTACTATTCGGAGGTTACTTCTCGCGCATTGGATACCACGATCGTCTGACGCATTTCGTAGGTCCAACAGCCGCACAATCGCCTACGGCCCAACGGCCTTGTCGCTCCAAACGCGCTCAGGCACGCGTCGGGTACCGAGGGGAAAATGCAGTTCGACCCGTTCCCGGTTACCCTTCCGAAAATCGATGATAAAATTCTGGCAACCCCGCTGCTACCTTTAGGCTCAATGCGCTCGCTTCCCGTGACGCGACTCATGATCAGCGGGAAATACGATGACCTTGGTAGCTGCTTGTCGGTTCCGAGACGGCGCTGTCATTCTCGCGGACTCGCGTGCGACTTGGCTTAGGGCAGGAGTCGTCGAGGACACACTCCAAAAGGTTCTGTATGTCGGCCCGCGCACGGGGTTGGCTTTCGCTGGCAGCGTAGATGTGGCTGCTTGTGTCACCGAAGCTCTGCGAAATGACTGGATGCCAGTGCGCGTCTTTGGTGACCGCGATAAGCGCGAGGACGACCTGCTCCAAATCCTCAAAGGGAATGGCGTCTACTGGCGGCTCCTTTCTCGACACAAGAAGATTAGCAAAAATTAGCAGTCGATTTTCTAACTGAGTGAGGCGGCTGGGGATCGAACCCAGGACCTACGGATTAAAAGTCCGTTGCTCTACCAACTGAGCTACCGCCTCCGAATAACACCGTCAAAAGTAACACCGTCAAAAAGAAAGACGTCAAAAGAAAGGCGTCAAAAAGAAAACGTCAAAGGAAAACCGTCAAAAGAAAACCGTCTAAATAGGCACTTCGGGCGGGAAAATGATCACAAACCAGGACCCAGCTGGAGCCATGGTGTGGGATGGTGCTTCGCGCGAACCCCAAGACCCTCCGCGTCATGCAGGTCGCCCAAGGCGTGGCAAAAGGGTGTACGGTGCTCGCCAAGAGCTTTCGGGGACCGGGGGCCTACGTACGCGGCGATCAGCTGGTACGGGCATCTCTCTCAATTGGCTCTAACATCGCCGAAGGATGTGGCCGTGATAGTGTTCCCGACTTCCGCCGCTTCCTTTTGCACGCGCGCGGTTCAGCCCAGGAAACGTTAACACAGCTTCGTCTTATGGAACCTCAGTCTGAGCAGCAGCGAGCGATGATCCGCTCCCTCCAGAGTCGCACAATCCTGGTTCTCAAGATGATCAATCGACTCTACAAGTACCCTCCGCCAGACAGGTGACGGTCGATTTTTCACGGTTTTCTTTTTGACGTAGTTTCTTTTGACGCAGTTCTTTTTGACGCCTTTCTTCGACGCCGTTACGTTGGATGTCAGTGAGCACCCCGTCCCCAAATCCCATCACCAGCGTCTCGGACACGGCGCGGTGGGTAGCCATGTACCGCGCTATAGAGAGCGAGCGCCGAGACGCTCTGTTCCGCGATCCGTACGCGCGCCGATTGGCGGGGCCCGCGGGCGAGCAGATACTGGCTTCGATGCCTCAAGGTCGGAAGTGGGCATGGCCGATGATCGTCCGCACCGCGGTGATGGACGACATCGTCATGCGTTTGGTCACTGAGCAAAGCGTGGACACCGTGCTGAACCTTGCGGCCGGCCTCGACGTGCGTGCCTATCGCCTGGACCTTCCTCCGACGGTCCACTGGATCGATGTGGACCTCGAGGGAATCCTCTCCTATAAGGAAGCGGCACTCGCCGGCGAGCGGCCCCGCTGCCGGGTGGAGTTCGTCCGAGCCGACCTCACCGATCCTGCCGTGCGACGCACGCTCTTCCAGCGCGTCGGCGCGAAGGCCAAGCGCGTACTGGTGATCGCGGAGGGTCTCCTGGTCTATCTCAAGCCGGAAGACGTCCTGGCCCTCGCCCAAGACTTGGCCGCTCAACCGGCGTTTCGCTGGTGGCTGATCGACCTCGGCTCTCCCGCGCTGCTCGAGTGGCTGAAGCGCAGCTGGGGAAATCAGCTGCGGTCAGGCAACGCACCGATGCTGTTCGCACCGGCAGAAGGGACCGGCTTCTTCGCGCCCGCCGGGTGGGCCGAAGCGGAATACCACGCGATTTTCGAAGCGGCGCTGCGCCTGAAGCGCGCGCCGAAGATGGCGTGGCTGTGGAGGGCGCTCGCCCTGTTCGCGTCCAAAAAGCGGCGCGAACAGTTCAAACGGTTCTCCGGCGTGGTGCTGCTGCAACGGTCTGACTGACGGACCGTCCGTCAGAATACCCAATGCAATCCGATCTGCGTCTGCTGCGGATCGCCGAGGCCGCTGCGGAACGTGCCATCGAAGTTGAACAACGGGCTGCCGGTAGTCGGATCCCGGAAGTTGTCCGAGCCGAGGACGTTGAACATCTGCGCGATCAGCTCGACGCGTCCGCTCCCGACGTTGAACGGCCAGGTCACCCCGACGTCCCACGAGAAGTAGGCGTTGTCTTTCCGCAGCGTGTTCCGTTGCAGCACCGTCGAGTCCGGGCAGTTGCGGTCCGCGGCCGCTGTGGCGCGCTGACCCTTCGGCGGCGCGAACGGGCTGAACGGGCTCGGCCCGCAGCTCGCCGACATCGGCTGCGCCGAGTAGATGCTCACCCGGTTGTTCAGGTACAACCCGCCGCCGATGTGCGCGACCATCCACCCGTTGAACCGATGGCGCTGATCGCGATCGCTATAGCCGTAGTCGGGCTCGAGATTGTCGGCCCGCGCGTAGCGGAAGGTGAAGGGATCGCGCTCGTTGTCGTCGTCGGACTTGTCCCACGACAGCGTGTAGTTCACCTGGAACTGGAAGTTCGGGTCGAGCACGCGCTTCAAGCCCACCGTGATGCCGTTGTAGCGGGACTTGGCACTCGACTCCACCGTGGTCAGCGTGACAACACCATTCGTGTCAACAGGAGAATTCAGTCCCGAGATCCAGGGAGAGCCGAACACGACGTCGTTGCGGTTGATGAATCGGGTCAGCCGATCGGTGCGCGAATGCGTGTAGCTGATCAAGGCGCCCAAATCGCTGCCGACCTGCCACTCATAGCTGAGGGTCGCGTTGAGTGTGCGCGGATTGCGAAAGTTCTTGTCGAACACAAAAACGTCGGGGTGGTACACGGCACTCGGGGCGACACTGTCGGGAAGCTGGCTTCCAAAACCCGGCACCACGGGGCTGTTGAAGTTGGAATACGTCATTCCGATCGAGCCGTTCGTGCTCCGACTCGACGCGAGGTTGAGTCCCGGAATGCGGGCGAAGTACAGGCCGGCACTGCCGCGCACCACCCGACGGCCATCCCCGCCCGGGTCATACGCAAACCCCACGCGCGGCTGCAACATGTTCTTATCGGACGGAATGGTGCCGTCGGAGGGGAACGTGCTCACGACCGAGTCCCCGGTGTAGCCCACACGGGTCCGCGTCTGGCCAATGAACGGATTGTAAAACACTTGCGATGGCGGCGTGATCGGATCCGCCTGGATCTGCGCCTCCCAGCGGAGCCCGTAGTTGAACGTCCACTTGGGGTTGGGCTTCCAGGTGTCCTGGAGATAGAGTGCGTACTCGGTCTGCGGAATATCCTGCGTGCCCGCCTCGCGGACGGAGCGACCTACACCGGCTTGTTGGAGGTACAGTAATAGCCCGCTGGTGTCGCCGGAGTCCGCGAACGCGAGGAACGCCGGCACCGAGGCGAAGATGTAGCGGGAGTTCGCGAACCCGACGAACGTCTGAATCGAGTGCAGCTTGTTGTACTCGAAACCCGCCTTGAAGAAGTGGTTGCCGCGAGCCAGCGAGATATTGTCCAACAACTGCACGCGCGTGTCGTAGTAATCGATCGGCAGGAAGAACGGCATGCCGAACCGATAGCCGTTCGCGAAGTCCATCGCGATGTCGGGGAACGGCCGCGCGCCGCCGTCCACACGGTTGGGCCCGAGTGCGGCACTGCGTGGTCCGTCGTAGGGCCGCGGCCGATCCTCACGCGAGTACTGGAAGCGGAACTCGTTGGCCACGCTCGGCGTCAGGTACGACACCAAGCTGCCGTTCACCGCGTTGGAGTGATCCTGCTCGAGACCGTTGGCGCTGCGCGCCCAGTGATCGAAATCGAACGTGCCGTTCTGCTGTTCCGACCAGGTGTAGTTGTACTTGAGCGATGCGTGGTGCCGGTCGGAGAGCCGCAGGTCGAATTTGGCGAGCAGCGCCCGCGCATCGTTCGTGCGCGCGATCGGCCCGTAGTCGTTCGCCAGCGCCCCGCCGTACGCCGTATCCATCCAAGCTCGCAAGAGGGGATCGATGCGGTTGGGATTGGTTTGCTTGATCTCGTCGTAAATCTGCTGATCGTAGGCCACGAAGAAGAACGCGCGGTCACGCTTGATCGGCCCACCGAGGGTGAATCCGAATTGGTGCTGGGTGAAATCGGGCGACAGCGACTGGGTGCCATGCCGCGCCGTGCCGGACAGCGCGCCGTCCTTCCCATAGTAGTGCAACGACCCGTGCAGCTGATTGGTACCGGACTTCGTCACGACGTTCACGAAGCCGCCGGAGGAGCGTCCGAACTCGGCGCTGGCGCCCGAGGACGTGACCACGATCTCCTGCACCGCGTCCAGGTTGAACGTGAAGGGCGGACGCTGGCCGCCGCGCTGCTCCCCGAAGAACGGATTGTTGAAGTCGGCGCCATCCACCGAGACGTTGTTGTGAATCCCCTTCTGCCCGCCAATCGAGAGCTCGTCGCCGTCGGGACCCTGCACGATCGCCACGTTCGGCGTGAGCAGCGTCAGGTTCAGGTAGTTGCGGCCGTTGTTCGGGAGGCGCGAGACGGCGGCGTCGGGCAGACGCGTCGAGCTTTCGATTCTCGTCGCCTCGACGACGGACTGCGTCGCCTCGACCACCACAGCCTGGAGCTGCACCGCGGCGAGCGGCAGCGTCAGGTTCACCGTCTCACCGACGCTCACGCGCACGCCGGTGCGGCGCGTCTCACTGTAGCCGACGGCGCGTGTCGTCACGTCGTACGTGCCTAGCGGCATCAGCGATGCGACAAAAATACCGCGCTCGTTGGTCGCAATCTGGCGCTGGAAACCGGTTTGCGTCTCGCGCAGCGTGACTGTCGCGCCGGCGACCGGCGTGCCGGACGGATCGGTGACGGTGCCGCGGATAATGCCTGTGGTAGCCTGTGATTGTGCAGCGATGACAACCGGAAACGCGAGAGCCAGGACCAGCGGTCCAAGAAGCTTGCGCAGCATGCTTCGGCCTCCGACGGGAAGGGTGTGGATGTTTCGGGACGGCTAGCGTATCACCCGTGAAGAACCTCCGCAAGCCTTAGTTTTCAGGCGATGCAGAACGCCGAAATCGCCCGCCTCCTCACTGACGTCGCCGATCTGCTCGAGATCTCCGCCGCCAATCCATTCCGCGTGCGGGCGTATCGCAACGCGGCCCGCACGGTTGCCGATCATCCCGATCCCATCGCCGAGCTCGTGACCGGCGGTGCGTTCGATCTGACCGATCTGCCCGGGATCGGCGGCGGAATCGCAAAGGAAATCACGGCGCTGGTCGAGACCGGTACCCTGCCGCAACGCCAGCAACTCGCTGCCACCGTCCCGCCGGGCTTGCTCGAGCTGCTGCGCATTCCGGGTCTCGGGCCCAAACGCGTCAAGCTGTTTCACGACAAGCTCAAGGTGAACAGCGTGGCGGACCTGAAGCGGGCGCTCGACGCGGGCAAGCTCGCCAAGCTCGGCGGATTCGGTCCCAAGCTGCTGGAAAAGATTCGCGAAGGGGTCGCCGGAGGGAGCACCGGGCCAACCCAGAGCCGCATGGTGCTGCATGAGGCCGAGCAGTATGCCCGGGCACTGGTGGAATACCTGAAGGAGGGCGGAGGCATCGATGCGATCGAGGTCGCGGGCAGCTTCCGGCGCCGCCGCGAGACCATCGGCGATCTCGACATCGTGGTCAGCTGCGCCAATCCGGCGGCGGTGATGGAGCGGTTCGGCCGCTTCAGCGAGGTTACCCACGTCGCATCGCAGGGAGACACGCGCTCAACCGTGCGGCTCTCCAGCGGACTCCAGGTGGACCTGCGAGTCGTCGAGCCCGCCTGTTTCGGCGCGGCGCTGCAGTACTTCACCGGCTCGCAGGCGCACAATATCGAGCTGCGGAAAATTGCTCAGGCGAAGCAGCTCAAGCTGAACGAGTACGGGCTGTACCGCGGCTCGAAATGCATCGCCGGTCGTACCGAGGAGGAAGTGTACGCCGCCCTCGGCCTCGACTGGATACCACCGGAGCTGCGCGAAGGCCGCGATGAGATCACGCTCGCACGAGAACACAAGCTTCCGGCGCTCGTCACCCTCGAGCACATCCGCGGCGACCTCCAGATGCACACCGACGCGAGTGACGGTAAGGCGACGCTGGCCGAAATGGTCGAGGGCGCCCGCTCGCTCGGCTACGCCTACATCGCCATCACGGATCATTCTCCGCGCATGTCGGTGGCTGGACAGAGTCCCGCTGAGCTGCGCGCCCAGTGGAAAGAGATCGACCGCCTCAACGGACGGCTCCGTGGCATCCGCGTTCTGAAGAGTGTCGAAATGGACATTCGGGAAAGCGGGAAGCTCGATCTGCCCGACGATGTGCTTGCCGAAGCGGATTACGTGGTGGCCACGATTCACTACGGCCTGAAGCAAAGCGAGCGCCAACTCACGGACCGGTTGCTCGCCGCGATCGAGAACCGCTGGGTGGATGCCATCGGCCACCCGACCGGCCGGATCGTGCCGGTGCGTCCTTCCTATCCGCTCGACTTTGACGTGGTGGCGAAGGCCGCGGCCAATGCGAAGTGCCTGCTCGAGATCAACGGCAGCGAGCGCCTCGACTTGCCGGACACACTGGCCGCGGCCGCCAAAGCGCACGGCGTCCGCTTCGTGCTTTCCACGGACGCGCACAACCAGCGGGAGCTGGGGTTCATGCGCTTCGCCGTCGCGGTGGCGCGGCGCGCGGGACTGACCGCGGCCGACATCCTCAACACGCGGCCGACGCCGGAGTTTTTGAAGGGATTACGTCGCAGCCGAAATCGTTAACAACTCGATCTGGGCGACCGGCTCGAAGCTGTAGCGGTGGTGACGGGTGGGACCGAGGCGCTGAATCGCGTCGAGGTGCTCGGGCGTTGCGTAACCTTTGTTCGTTTCCCAGAAGTAGCCGGGGTGGCGCGCCGCGAGCCGGTCCATGAGATAGTCACGCAACACCTTCGCGATCACGGAAGCCGCCGCGATCGAGTGACAGCGGGCATCGCCGTCGACGATGGCTTCGTGCTCGCAGCCGAGCTCGGGGCATGGCAAGCCGTCCACGAGGACGTGTGCCGGAACGAAGCCGAGCCGCCGCAGCGCCCGCTCCATCGCGAGAATCGACGCGCGGCGGATGTTGAGTCGGTCGATTTCGCGGACGCTCGCGGCGCCCACCGCGACGGCGAATGCCCGCTCGCGGATCTTGACGGCGAACTTCTGGCGCTGGACGGCCGAAAGCACCTTCGAGTCGTCGAGTCCGCGGATCGGCTTGGCACCCATCGGAAACACGACGGCCGCGGCCACCACTGGACCAGCCAGGGGGCCGCGGCCGACTTCATCGATACCGGCGACGATACTGCGACCTTCGCACCACAACGCCGCCTCGCGTTTCAGCGATGGGCGGCGGTGTCTCACGTCTGCGACTGCTCCGGTTCGCCGGGGGTGGCGATCCCGCGCTTCTCACGAATGCGTGCGGCCTTACCGGCCAATCTCCGCAAGAAATAGAGCTTCGCGCGGCGCACGCGCCCTTTGCGCGTCAACCCGATTTCCGCGATGGAGGGCGCATGTAGCGGGAAGATCCGCTCCACGCCCACGCCCGCCGAAATCTTGCGCACCGTGAACGTCTCGTTCACGCCGCCGCCGCGCCGCGCGATACAGATGCCCTCGAACGCCTGCAGGCGCTCTTTCTCACCCTCGCGCACGCGCACCATCACCCGCACCGTGTCGCCGGGAGCGAAGGCCGGGATGTCCGTCTTCAGGCCCTCGCGCTCGACCGCTCTCAGCTTCTCCATAACCCACCCTCAATCGTCGTGTCGCGACCAGAGATCCGGCCGCCGTTCGCGCGTCAGACGTTCGGCTTGAGCCGCCCGCCATGCCGCAATCTTGTCGTGGTCGCCACTCAACAATACTTCCGGGACCTCGAGCCCGCGATAGCTGGGTGGCCGCGTATAGCTGGGCGGCGCCAGCAGTCCTTCATAATGCGAATCGGTGGCTGCCGATTCGTGATCGCTCAGCGCGCCGGGCAGCAGCCGGACGACCGCATCGACGACGCACAACGCCGCCGGCTCTCCGCCCGACAATACGAAATCGCCGATCGACAGCTCTTCCGCACCCAACCCATCTCCGACGCGTTGGTCGACGTCCTTGTAATGCCCACACAGCAACGTCAGCTCACTGCCCAGCGAAAAACGCACAGCGACGTCGTGCGTGAAGAGCCGTCCGCGCGCCGACAGCAGCACGATCGGCGGCTGCGCTTTCAGGTCCAGGGCCGCTTCGAAGAACGGCTCCGGCTTCAGCACCATCCCGGCGCCGCCACCGTACGGTGAGTCATCCACCGTGTGGTGCTTGTCGTGCGTGTAATCGCGCAGCTGCACGACGCGGTAGTCCACCAATCCCGCTGCCCTGGCGCGACCCAGAATGCTCGCTCCCAGCGGCGCGGTGAACCACTCCGGGAACAGCGTCACCACGTTGATTCGCAGCATCGCTACTCGTCCACCGCGACCAGCTGGTCGCGCCAGCTCTCGACCGCCGCTCGGGAGGTGATCCCCTCGAAGCCGAGCAGCCATTCGCGGTGATACGCGCGCCGGCGGGTTACGACCAGCGGACCGGCCAATACCGCTCGCGACTCGTCCAGGACGTACACTCGCGCCTTGGGCACGAACACCGTCCCGGGGTTTTCCACGAGGGGGATCACCGCCACCTCCCCCTGCTGGCCGTGCGGCTTGCGCAGCCGCCCGACTACGCGGTGGGAGCCCGTTTGCCCAGTACGCCGGCCTTCTTGAGGAGCGAGCGCACCGTGTCGGTGGGCATGGCGCCCTTCTCCAACCAGGCCCGCGCCTGTTCGGCGTTCACGTCGATCACCGCTGGGTTGGCGCGCGGGTTGTAGTTGCCGATCGTCGCCACGAACCGTCCATCGCGCGGTGACTTGGAGTCCGCGACGACGATGCGGAAAAAAGCCTGCCCCTTCCGCCCCACGCGGCGCAGCCGAATTCGAGTTGCCATAACGTTCCCTACATCCTTTTCATGAACTTGCTGAGCTTGCGCATCTGCTGGAACTGTTCCAGCAGCCGATTCACTTCCTGCACCGACCGCCCCGATCCCTTCGCGATCCGCAGCCTGCGCGGTCCGCTCAACACGCTGGGATCGGCCCGCTCCTCCGGCGTCATCGAGAGCACGATCGCCTCGACATGCTTCAGGCGCTTGTCGTCCATCGACACACCCTGCAGCGCCTTGGCGTTGATCCCCGGCAGCAGGCCGAGCACCTGCTGGAGCGGACCCATGGATTGCATCTGCTTCAGCGCCACGAGGAAATCCTGGAGGTCCATGCCCCGCTTGGATTTCACTTTTTGCTCGAGACGCTTGGCGGCTTCGGCATCGACCGTCGCCACCGCCTTCTCGACCAGCGCCACCACGTCGCCCTGCCCGAGAATCCGGCCCGCCATGCGGCCCGGATCGAACGGCTCGAGCGCGTCCGTCTTCTCCCCCACTCCGACGTACTTGATCGGCACGCCGGTCACGCCGTGAATCGAGAGCGCCGCCCCGCCGCGAGCATCGCCGTCGAGCTTCGTCAGAATCACGCCCGTGAGCCCGACGCCCTCGTGAAACCCGCGGGCAATCTTGACCGCGTCCTGCCCCGTCATCCCGTCGGCGACCAGCAATACTTCCTGCGGCAGCACCGCGGCCTTCAATGCCCGCAGCTCGTCCATCATCGCGGCGTCGATCTGCAGGCGTCCGGCGGTATCCACGATCACCGTCCGAGCGCGCGCCGATTCCGCTTCGCGTAACGCGTTTCGAACTATCTCCGGCACGTGTACGGGCACGCCATGGCGTGCCCGTACGTCGCCGACCTCACCGCCAAACACCGGAACCCCGATCTGCTCACCGAGCTGCCGCAGCTGCTCAGCGGCCGCGGGCCGGTAGATGTCAGCCGCTACCAACGCCGGCGCTTTTTGCTCGAGCTTCAGGCGCCGCGCCAGCTTCGCCGCGGTTGTGGTCTTCCCCGATCCCTGTAACCCGACGAGGAGAATTACCGTCGGACCTACGGAGGCGAACTCGAGGCCGGCCTTCGTACCGCCGAGCAACGTGGCGATCTCGTCATGCACCAGCTTGACGATCTGCTGGCCGGGGCTGACCGCCTTGACCTGCAACGCGCCCACGGCGCGCTCGCGCACGCGCTCGACGAATCCGCGCGTCACCTCGAAGCTCACGTCCGCCTCGAGCAGGTGGCGGCGGATCTCGCGCAGGGCGTCGGTGACGTCGCTTTCCGAGAGCACCCCGCGACCTCTGAGCCGGTTCAGTACCCCGGTCAGCTGCTCGGAAAGGGCCGTAAACATAAGCGTAGCAAGCTAAATGGCGAATCCCCCTAATCCAAGTGGGGTTATCTTGGCTCTCATGGCCACCACCGCGCCGCCCAAAACAAGGACTCCGGCGCCGTCCACGACACCCGCCTGGTCACGTCCTGACGACGCGACCCGCCAGGCGGCGCTCGATGCCATGAAGTGGCGGGCCACGGCGCTGCTGGGCGTGGCCGCCCTGGTGTTCGTCGGCGCAAGCGTGTTCGAGGCGCAGTTTCCCTGGCTCGGCTGGATCCGCGCCACAGCCGAGGCGTCCCTGGTCGGCGGGCTCGCCGACTGGTTCGCGGTGACCGCGCTGTTCCGGCATCCGCTCGGACTACCCATCCCGCACACCGCCATCGTGGCCACCCGCAAAGAGCGGATCGGCCGGATCCTCGGAAATTTCGTGCAGAATCATTTCTTGTCGCGCGAGGTGATCGCGACCAATCTGCGCGCCGTGCGCCCCGCCGAACGGGCGGCGAGCTGGCTGTCGGATCCCGAGCATGCCAGTCAAATCGCGCGGCAGGTCGCGAGCGGTCTGGCCAAGACGCTCGAAGCGCTGCCCGAAGCGGAAGTGCAGGCTCTCGTGAGTCAGGTTGTGAGCGCGCGCGTGCGTGCCTTCCGGGTTGCGCCGGCGCTGGGCAAGACCCTGGCGCTCGCATTGGCTGGGAATCGTCAGGAGGAGCTGCTCAACGCGGCGGTGCGGCTCGCAGCGGAGGCGGTGATGAACAACCGTGAGCTCATCCGCGAACGGGTCAAAGCCGAGACGCCGTGGTGGGTGCCGCCGGTGCTGGACGACAAGATCTATCAGAAGATCATCGACGCCGTCGAGCGGTTGCTGCGCGACATGGTGATGGATCCGGACCACCCACTTCGTACGGCGTTCGACGCAGCGATTCACGACTTCATCGAGCGCCTACAGCACTCACCCGATGTCATCGCCCGCGCTGAAGCGATGAAGGACGAATGGCTCGCTGATGCGTCCGTGGCAGAGCTGTCTCGGAAGCTCTGGGATGGTATCCGTCAGGCGGTCGTGAGTTACGCAACGCGGAGCGACGCCGGCACGCCCGGTCCGTTGGATCGCGGGCTGAGCGAATTCGGTGCCGCGCTGCTCTCCAATCCCGCGCTGCTCGCGGAGATCGATGATCTGCTGGTCGATCTGACGGCGACGGTCGTGGAGAAGTATCGGAATGAGATCGGCGATCTGATCGCGCAGACGGTCGCGGGTTGGGATCCGGAGGCGACATCGCGGCGGTTCGAGCTGGCCGTGGGGAGGGACTTGCAGTTTGTGCGGATCAACGGCACGCTCGTCGGCGGGCTCGTCGGACTCCTGATCTACGCGCTCAGCCGCCTCTGGCCGTAGCCAGACTCACCATCGGCAGGTTGTTCCACCCTGTCCAGCTAGAAGGCGCGTCCACGAGCCGGACCACCGGCCGTCCGCCGACAGTCAGTTGTCTGATTTCCCACCGCCTGGCCGGCCGCCCGGCCGCCCGCCGTTTCCCCCACGTCCGCTCGAGCCCAGCTGCGAATCGGCTCGCGGCTGCGGCATCGTCCCAGACACTGTACCACACCAGCACGTCGCTCTTCGGGCCGAGCACCTGATAGCGGTCGCCGTCCCACCCCGCCGCCAGATTCGCGGCCAGGACGTCATCGCCGAGATGTTGCTGAAACAAGAGCCGCGTCTCGAACTCGCCGAGGTTGTCCTCGAAATCGACTGTATCCGGCCCGGCTGACGAGAAGACGAGCTCTGTCGGCTCGTCGTGCGCGGCGTAGCGCTCGGGATGCAGGATCTGTTCGGTGGACCTCGGCATCGAGTCGAGCACGGAGCGGCCGAAGTATTTTTGGCGGAACCAGACGTTGAAGTCCGCGCCACCGAGGTAGGGAAAGACGAGCCCTTCACGGAGCCACAGCGGCGCGCGCGTGAATTCCTTCATTTGTGCCTGCTGCTGCGCCATGACCGCCCGCATTTTCCAGAACCAGCCCGGTGGAAACGTGTCGGGCTTCTGTTCCGGCATGAGCACGGGAATCTGCGCCACGGTCGCCTGCCCTTCGAGAATGGCCTGCGCGGCGGAGCGCCGGTCGTTGGCGTGGCGTTGGGTGATGATCGAGTCGAGACGGACGTATTGGTCCTGTAGCGCGTGCACCAGCTCGTGCGAGACCACGATGCGCAGCTGAAATGGCTCGATGTCGGCGGGGATGTAGAGCGCGTTCGAATCGGGATCGTAATATCCCGCGATCTGCTCGGTGAGCAGGTCAATCAGCGTCGGCCGCAGCTCGAGTGAGTCGGGAATGAGACCGAAGAGCCGCAGCGCGGATTGCAGGCCGGCGAGATCGGCGGGCGGCAGGTCCTCGTCGAACTTGTGAACGACGTAATCCCGCACTTGGGTCCGCGAGCGCCGCAGCACGAGCGGCTCCCCCTTGAACGGAAGGCCGGCGGCCTGCGCGACGACGGGCATCATGCGGTGCACCATGTCCTTCAGCTCCGCCTCGCCCTGCACCGCCTCGGCGCGTTCGCGGCAGCCCAACATCCCGACGACAACTGCACCGAACGCGCTGAGTCGCGTCAGCCGGCCCACTCGATGCCTTTCCCGACTGCGAGGCCCACGACCCGTGCGATTTCCTTGCCGGTCACCACGATGCCCTGGCGCTCGAGCTCGGCGCGGAGGCGGCGATCGAGGTCGGCGCGCTGCTCCTCTAAGGCCGGCCGGACGGCCTGTCGGCCGGACGACCCCTGCTCGTCCTGATCCCTGTCGGCCGTCTCGGCCGTCCGGCCGACGGGCCGTCCCCCAAGCAGCTGCTCAAGCTCCTCGCCGAATCGTTGCAGCACCGTAGCCAAATCAGGCATCGGCTCGTCGGGCGGCGCCTCTTCCGTCGCGCCACGGCGCAGCAACGACTCGACCTTCTTGCGGTCGCGAATCAGCCGGTCGAGCTCCGGAGACACGTGCGCCGTCGCCTGCGCGTGCGCGCATGCCTCGTCGAGCACGTCGATCGCTTTATCGGGACGGGCCCGCTCAGGCACGAAGCGGTCGGTCAGGACGATGGCCGCTTTGAGGGCGTCGTCCCCGATCGCCACGGTGTGGTGGCGCTCGAGCCGCGGCCGGCGGGCGACGAGCACCTCCCACGTCTGAATCGCGTCCAGCTCTTCGATCGTCACGGGCTGGAAGCGGCGTTCGAGGGCCGAGTCGGTCCGAACCCACTTGTCGTATTCCTCGCCGGTCGTCGCCCCGATCACGCGAATGTCGCCGCGCACGAGCGCGGGTTTCAGCATGTTGGCGGCGTCCATCGCCGCGCCCATCGCCGTTCCCTGCCCGATGAGATTGTGCAGCTCGTCCACGAAGAGGATGAGATTGCGATCGGCCTGCAGCGCTTGCACCAAACGGCGGAGACGCTCCTCGTACTGGCCGCGGAACGACGTCCCCGCCAGCATCGAGACATGGTCGAGCTGGAGAATGCGCGAGTCCTTGAGGGCCGGCGGCACGTTCCCGGCGGCAATCCGTTGCGCGAGCCCCTCGACCACCGCGGTTTTGCCCACGCCGGCGCGCCCCACGAGCGCCGCGTTGTTCTTTCCCTGCCGTAACAGGATATCCACCACCCGGTCGATCTCGACGTCACGGCAGCGCACCGGCTCGAGGTCGCCGCGGCGCGCCTGCGCCGTGACGTCGATGCCGACGCGCTCCAGCACGTCACCGGAATCGAAGAAACCTTCGAAGGGATTCCCCATCTATCGTCAGTCGCCTTTGAGAAAATGCCCGTACCATGCGATGAGCGCGTCGCCGAACACGAACGCCACCACCGCGCCTACAGCGAGGAATACCCCGAATGGTACGAGACGCTTCTTCTTCAGTGACAGCGGCACGAAGATCAGCGAGCCGAGTGCCGCGCCGGCGAAGACGGTCAAGAGCACGCCGCGCCATCCGACGAAGCTGCCCACCATCGCCATCATCTTGATGTCCCCGCCGCCCATCGCTTCCTCCTTGAAGACCCAAGCGCCGGCCATGCCGACGAGCCAGAGCAGCACGAAGCCCACGACCGCGCCGAGCAGCGCGTCGAGGAAACCCGGCACGCCGCCGCCGAGCGCCAGCAACAGGCCCAGCACGAGACCGCCCCAGGTGAATTCGTCGGGGATGATGTAGTGGCGCGCGTCGGTGATCGCGATGCCGAGCAGCAGCGTGCCGAAGAGCGCGGCGCTCACCGCGTGCAGCGTCATGCCATAGACGAGCAGCGACACGCCGAACAGCACGCCCACCAGCGCTTCGATGAGCGGATACTGTTTGGAGATCGGCTTGTGGCACCAGCGGCACTTGCCGCGCAGCCGCAGCCAGGAGAAGAGGGGAATGTTGTCGCGCCACGCGATCGGCTGTTTGCACTGCGGGCAGGTCGACCGCGGGCGGAGCAGCGACTGATCGCGCGGCAGCCGCAGGATGCAGACGTTGAGGAAGCTGCCGACGCAGAGACCGATCAGCACGGCGCCGATGACGATCACCGGATCAGTGCCCACGCAGCACCTCGTAGAGCAGGATGCCCGCCGCGACCGCGACGTTGAGCGATTCAGCGCCGCGCGCCAACGGGATCGCGACGCGTTGCGCCGCAATCGCATTGAGCTGCGGGCGGATCCCCGCCCCTTCGTTTCCCACTATCACCGCAATGAGCTCCTGGTGCGATTGCCGCGTACCGAGCGCGCGCGCGAGCGGCACGCCATCCGCCGCGGCCGCCCACAGCGTGACGCTGCGCTCCCGCGCCCACGCGATAAAGGGGCCATCGTCGAGCTGCACCACCGGATGGCGGAACGTCGCTCCCATCGCCGCCCGCAACGCTTTGGGATTCATCGGATCCGCGCTGCCGCGGAGCAGCAGGCTCGCCGCCGCGCCGAGCGCGTGCGCGGTCCGAATCAGCGTGCCGACATTGCCCGGATCCTGCACGCCGTCCACGACGAGCAGCGGCCCTCCCGTCACGTCCGTCAGGGCCCACGTGCGCGGTTGCACGATCGCGAGGATCCCTTGCGGCGTGTCCGTGCCGGCAAGGTCGCCGAACGTGCGCGATCCGACCTCTTCGACCGTGACCGCGTGACTCGCGAGCTCGGCGGTGAGGGCTTGGCCGCGCGTCGTGCGCGCCAGCTCGGGAGAGACGAGCGCTCCTTTGAACTCGAGTCCCGCGGCCAGCGCCTCTTCCACGAGTCGCACGCCTTCTACGACTGCCAGCCCGCGGCGCCCGCGCGCCTTGCGACGTTGAAGATCACGAACGGTTGATTGCAGATTACTGGGGATGCGTGTCCTCGTGCAGGTCTCAGGTGCCCCAAAGATTGCGTCCCTCCGTGCTTTCGCCAAGCCACGAACGCGGGATTCATGAGAATCGCGCTCACGATCGCCGGCTCGGATTCCGGCGGAGCCGCGGGAATTCAGGCCGATCTCAAGACGTTCCATCAGTTCGGTGTGTTCGGCACCAGCGCCATCACGGCCGTCACCGCGCAGAACACCACCGGCGTACTCGACTGGCTGGCGCTGCCCGCCGCGCTCGTCGCGCGGCAGATCGACGCGCTCGCGGATGACTTGCCGCCGGCGGCGTTCAAGAGTGGCATGCTCGGTTCCGCGGAAATCGTCGAGATCGTCGCCGAGCGCATCGCGCAGCAGCAGCTCCCGAACTACGTGCTCGATCCGGTGATGGTGGCGACGTCCGGAGACCGGTTGCTGGATAAGGACGCGGAGCAGCTGATCACTCGGCGACTGGTGCCGCTCGCTACGTTGGTCACGCCCAATCTCGATGAGGCGGCGATCTTCATCGGGAAGAAAATCACTACGCCCGATGCCATGGAGCAGGCCGGCCGCGTCCTCGTCGGGCTGGGTGCGCGCGCCGCGCTGGTGAAGGGCGGACATCTCGCGGCAACGGACGAGCTCGTCGATGTGCTCGTTCAGAAAGACTCAACGCGCCGCTTCACGCACGAGCGCATCGATACGACGTCCACTCACGGCACCGGCTGCACCCTCTCGGCGGCGATCACCGCAGGACTCGCGCTCGGCCGGCCGCTCGAGCGCGCGGTGACCGATGCGCTCGACTTCGTGCACCGCGCGATCGCCGCGGCGCCCGGTCTCGGACGTGGACCCGCCGGCCACGGACCACTGAACCATTTCGTGCCGGCGCCGCCGCGGCCACCGAGTGAGGGGTTGTAGACGACGTCGTTCGATTGTGACCCGCCGCATGGACTTGATACGCGCAACGTCGAGGCATCAACTATGCATGCCGGATGTCTCCGGTTCGTCGTCATGCCGGATCACCTCCACGGGGTCATCGTAATTCGGCATGGACGGTCGAGTCCCGATGGCGACCCCTTCGTACAACGACAATTCGGAATGGCACTGAAGAATTCTCTGGCGACGGTCATTGGTGCGTTCAAATCGACGGTCACGCGTCGTCTGAAAAGAATGGGGATGACTGGGCGGGTATGGCAGCGGAATTATTACGAACATATCATTCGAAACGATCACCACCTGTGGGCGATCCGACGTTACATCATCACAAACCCCGCGTGTTGGCACGATCCCCGGAAACGAACATAGGGGCACGCCCTGGCGTGCCCCTACACCGATCGTACCCTGTCCCTGAATCATCGCGTGATCACGGATTCCACCAGTAGGTGGCCTTGATCATGAAGATGTTGTCCGCCGGCGACCGCAACATCCGCCCCATCGACGACGCCAGGTTGAAGTTGCCGATGGTTTCGGAATCCTCGCGGCTCTGCGTCCACACGAAATACAGCGTCGAGCCCGGCATGTACTCCCAGCGCAGCACCGCGTTGCCCCGCAGGGACTTGAAGTTGAAGGCGGGCTTGCCGAAGGAAAACGGCTGCACCGGACCGGCGGGGCCGTCAGGATCGACTGTATAGGAGTTCGTCGAATCCACGTAGTCGATCCACGAACCGCCGTCGCGGCCGTACCGCGTAAAGTCGGCGCTGCGCGGCCGGGCCAGCTCTTGGAAGTACTCGTAACGACCGGCAGAGATCAGCGGCTGTGCATACAACTGCAGCGACAGCGTGGGGCTGTACGTCCAGTTCATGCGAATCGCCGCCGACAGC
>DASYTD010000002.1:0-1836 GCA_036002655.1 Gemmatimonadales bacterium | reverse complement strand
GACGGGTGTGAACGTCACGTTGGGATTGCCGTTCATTCGCACATCGCCCGATCATGGCACCGCATTCGACATCGCGGGCAAAGGCATCGCCGATGCGGGGTCAATGCGCGCGGCGCTCGAGCTTGCGGTGGAGCTCGCCGGTGCCCGAGCCGCGAGCGACTAACTCGACGGCTCGGGCACCTGCGTGGTGGCCGGCCACACGCGCACCCTTCCTACCCGCCGGCCATCCATTTCGACAATCTCGAATGTGGCTCCCTGGAGGTTGACGCGGTCGCCCACTTTGGGCAGGCGGCCGAGCCGTCCGAACAGCAGCCCGCCGATCGTGGTGTAGTCGGAATCGTCAAGATGCAGCTTCAGCATCCGGTTGACGTCATCGATTTCGGTGCTTCCCCGGAGAATGGGCACTCCGCCCCCCGCTGCTGCTCCCCCGGCTGCCGCGCCGCCCGGCGCCGCCGCCGGCGCTTGGTCGTACTCGTCGTAGATCGGCCCGACGATCTCCTCGAGCAGATCTTCCATCGTGACGAGGCCGGCGGTCCCGCCGAATTCGTCGAGCACGATCGCCAGATGCACCTTCTGGCGCTTCATGTCGGCGAGGACGTCTTCGACTTCGCGCGTGCCGGGAACAAAGAACGCGGGTCGCGCGATGTCCTGCACCGGCGCTTCCGAGCCGGCGAGCAGTCCGCGCAGGATGTCCTTGGCATGCACGATGCCGACGACGTCGTCGAGTGACTCACCGGTGACGGGATAGCGCGAGCGCCCAGCGGCCGCGACTCGGTCGGCCGCCTCCGCGAGCGACGCCTCGGCGGGCAGCGCGACGATCTCGGTGCGCGGCGTCATCACCTCGCGCGCGTTCTTTTCGCTGAACTCGAATACGCCCTCGAGCAGCCGCGCGTCGCCGGCACCCAGGCCACCGGTCTTCCGGCTCTGTTCGACCAGCATCCGGATCTCTTCCGGAGAATGGACGCGATCGTGCTCGGGGTTCGTGCTTTTGATGCCGAGCATCCGGATGAGGACGTTCGAGCTCCAGTTGAGCAGCTCCGTGAACGGCCGCGTGATCCACGAAAAGAAGATCAGCGGCGCCGCGATCCAGCGGCTGGTGCTTTCCGGATGGGTGATGGCCCACGCCTTCGGCGCCTGCTCGCCCACGACGACGTGCAGGAATGAAATGACGGCGACCGCCGTGACTGAGGCGATGCCGCCGCGCGTGAGGAAGTTGAGGCTTTGCGGCAGCGAGGAAAACCAATCGCGGAACAGATGCGCGACGGTGTCCTCCGCGACGTAGCCCAGCAAGATGGAGGCGACCGTGATGCCGAGCTGCGCGGCGGAGAGCTGCCGGTAGAGATCCTGGAGCGCTTTGCGGACAGTGCGGGCTTTGCGGTCGCCGCGCCGGATCATCGCGTCGATGCGCGTGCGGCGCGCCGCCACGAGCGCGAATTCCGCGGCGACGAAGAACGCATTCGCCGCGACCAGCACGATGACCGCGATTAAGCGCCAGCCCAGGGCGTTCACTTCCTAAAGGTATTATGTTTGGGCCGAGGATACATCCGTGCTGCCCGCCGAAGCCCACTGCACCTATCGCGCTCCGCTCAACACCGACAGCCGGCGACGGCTGACGCTGGCATTCGTCATCACGCTGGTCGTGATGGTGGTCGAGCTGGTCGGCGGCTGGCTCTCGGGCTCGCTCGCGCTGCTCGCCGACGCGGGCCACATGCTCGCCGACGGCGCGGCGCTCGCGGTCGCGCTGTTCGCCGCATGGATCGCGCAACGCCCGGCGACGGCACAGCGCTCGTTCGGTTTCATGCGCTTCGAAGTCTTCGCGGCACTCGTAAACGGCGC
>DASYTD010000001.1:0-49939 GCA_036002655.1 Gemmatimonadales bacterium | reverse complement strand
GCACCGGTTGTCACGCCTTGGGCCACGGCGGCGCCCGCTACTAGCACCGAAAAGATCGCCGCTGCCACGAAGGCGCGGCTGCAGCTAACGATCCAACGCATGGATGGACCTCTCCTTGAAGGCGGACGGATGGCGTGTACTGGTGCCCATCGAGAGGGAGAAAGTGGTCCGCCTCCCGGGACTCGTCAAGGCGGTTAGGTCGGGGCTTTACGGAGCAGAAACACGGCGGCGACCCCGACGAGAATATTCGGCGTCCACGCCGCGAGCATGGGCGGCAATACGCCTCCCGCGCCGACCGCTTTCGCAAGCTGAAACATCAGTAGCACGATGAATGTCGTCGCGAGGCTCGCGGCCACGCCCCACGCCGCGCCGCTCTTCGGGGTCGAGATGGCGAGCGGCGCGCCGAACAGCGCGATCAGCAGGCAAATGAACGGAATCGCGATCTTGAGCGCGAGCTCGACCTGCAGCTTCTTCGCGTTGGAGCCGCTGCGCGTCAGCGCGTCGATGTAGCGCTTGAGCTCCGCAAAGCGCATCTCCTCGGGCGATTTCGGCTCGGCCAAGAGATCCACCGGCCGCTCGCGCAGCGTGCGCGAGTGCAGCGAATCGAACTCGAACGCCGACTCGCCGCCGGGCTCGTTGCCCGCGAGATAGCGCAAGGTGCCGCGATGCAACGTCCAACGCGGGCGCACCGTGCCGGTGTCGGCGTAGCGTGCGCGCTGCGCCGCGAGCACGATCGTCGGGTAGGCCGCGCCCGTGCCTTCGCGCTCCAGGATCAGATCCGTCATCTCCCGCGTGCGCACTTCGAGCGACCGAATGGCGTACACCCAGCCGCGATCCGCGCGGTACACAAAATTGTACCGCGAGCTGGTGGAGCGAATCGCCTTTTCCCCCAACAGCTCGAGCCGGCGCGACGTCGCGATGGGCGCGATCTCGCCGAGCAACAGACCCGTGAGGAAGGCGGCACCCGCGGCGAGGAACAGCGGCCGCACCAGCCGGTGAAAGGAAATCCCCGATGCCTTTGCCGCGGTGAGCTCGGAATGCCGGCCCAGCGAGCCCACCGTGAATACCGTCGCGAACAGCACGGCGACGGGGAGGACCAGAAACATTTTTTCCGGCAAATCGAAGATGTACGACAGCGCCACCGCCCGCGGGCTGATCCCACGGCCCAGGTAGGTGTCCAGCTTGTCGGTGAGATCGATGACGATGACGAGAATCGGAAAGCCGAGCAGCGTGACCAGAAAGACCCGCAGCCACTCCCGCAGCAGGTAGCGGTCGAGGGTGCGAAATGCGAAATGTAACTTGGCGGTCAATTTCGCATTCCCAATTTCGCATTTCGAACTCGCCCCACCCATCCGAACAGCGTCTGTTTTACCTCATCCCAATCGCCCCCGTGCGCCGTGCTGCCGGCGCGGCGCACGGTCCACAAGAGGGGCAGGGACACGAGCAGGAAGATGAGATTGGGCGTCCACATCGCGAAGAACGGCGGCACGATCAGCCGGTCGCCCAATTCCTCGCCGCCGATCAGCCCGACGTAATAGATGGAAAACACCGCGAGGCTCGTGCCGATGACGAGCCCGACGCCGCCGCGCGGGAAGCGGATCGCGAGCGGCATGCCGAGCAGCGCGAAGATCACGCAGGCGGCGGAGATCGCGAGCTTTTTCTGAATCTCGACTTCGTAAATCGCCGCGCGCTGGCGCGCGGCCCGCAACCGCTGCTGGTACGCGGTGGTGACCGCCGCCGTTTGCTGGACGGTGTAGGGACGCGGCGTGGCGCTGCGTTGCTGCGCCTGTGCCGGCGTGGGGAACAGCACGCGCTTGATCGCGCCGACGACGCGGCAGTAGGCGCTCGGCGCCGGCGGCGCCGAATCCAGCGCGAGCGGCGGCAGCGGCGTGAACTTGCTCAGCCGCCGCAGCTCCCCGGTCACCGCGTTGAGGGCGTCGCGGCGCACGCGCTCCATGTCCTGGCGCGCGCGGGCGACGACCTCTTGCATGGCGCACACGGTCATTTCCCGGTCGCCGCGGTACTCGTCGTGTTCCGTGCGCTCGAGCTGGTTGCCCACGCCCGCGACCTTGATCCGGTTGGTGGAATAGAATGTGCGATTGAAGTGCTCGGGATCGGTGCGTTTCACTTCGTGCACCTCGCCGTCGCGCAGCGTCAGGTACAAATCGGTGCCGCTGGGGGTATATGCCATACGACCCGAGTCCGCCATGATGATCCGGCGCCGGTCGGGGTCCTCCAAGTCGTAAATCGTCACATCATTCAGGGTGTTCGCGGCGGGGTCGATGCGGGCGGCGCGCAGGAAGAATTGCCCGGCGACGACCTCATTGATCACCTGTTCCTTCAATTGAAACGTCGGTTTCTTCCGTTGGATGTCGACGAGGAGCGTCCGCAGCTGGTGATTGGAGCGCGGCAGGATCTGGTCATTCCACAGCAGCGAGATCGCTGCGATCAGCGTCGCGCCGCCCACCACCGGTGCGAGCAGCCGGCCCACGCTGATGCCGCTCGCCTTCATCGCCGTGACTTCGTTGTCGGCGGCGAGATGGCTGAAGGTGTAGAGCACCGCGACCAGCACCGCCATCGGCAGCGTCATCGCGACGATGAACGGAACGGACAGCGCGAAGACTTCGAACACCACGCCCCACGGCAGGCCCTTGCCCACGAAGTTGCCGAATTGCTTCGCGACCTGATTGACGAGCATCGCGAAGGTGAGCGCCGCGAGCGCGTATCCGAGCGGAGGAAGGTGTTGCCGCAGGATGTAACGGCTGAGAATGCGCACGGCCCTACGCGCCATTATATTCGGACCCCCAAGTCTCTACAAGGGATGCGTCGCCTCGCCCAGATAGCTTTACTCGCCTCCACGCTCGTCGTACCCCAGGCTCATGCGCAGGCTCCTGTGTACACGTTTGGCGTGCCGCCGCTCGTCGCGCCGCGCCATTCGGCATTGGCGCCGGGCGGCCGGCTCGGCTCGCGTGTCCCGCCCGCACTGATCGCGCGCGCGTGGGCGGACGCCCTGCGCGCGCGGCGCTTGCCGTTGTTCGGTGGTCCCGCTGTTCCATCTGAGCTGGCGGCCGGCGCCCGCGCCGCCGCGCCGCCGCCCGCTCCTGGAACTCCCACGTTCGAGGGGGCCGGCGCACCGGGTCGCGGGGTGCTCGGCTACGCCGATCTCGGCATGCAGCTCAATCTTCGCTTCGAGTTGAAAGCCGATCAGTTCCGGAATCTGCGCTGCACGTCGCAGGAACGGCAGTTCGCGCTGTCGGGCTGCACCGCCGGGTTTCCCACGATCACGCCCAATCCACAATATGCCATTCGTACCGCGGGCGTCGTGGGCCAGCGGCTGCACATCGATGTCGACTTCGACAGCCAGCGGGAGTTCGATGCCAACAACAATCTCCACGTCTGGTATGAAGGACTGGAGGATGAGATCTTGCGCCGCGTGGAGGCCGGCAATGTGACGTTCCAGGCGCCGCCCTCGCGGTTCATCAGCGCGGGCGTTCCCGCGAACAATTTCGGCGTGCAGGCGGCCCTTCAGCTGGGGCCGGTGGAGGTCCGCGGCATCATGGCGCAGCAGAAGGGCAACGTGGTGAAGGACCGCTTCTATACCGTCGGCGAGGTCACCAACCAGCCGCTGGATCGGGAGGCGCGCGACCTCGACTACGAGCCCGGGCGTTTCTTCTTCGTCATCGACCCGGCCGCGCTTCCCGGGTCTCCGGCGATCGACATCCTGCAGCTCGACCAGGCCGCGCGCCCGGATTCGCTGACGGTCGGGGCACTGCGCGTCTACCGTCGCCGGGCGATCGCGCCCAGCTCGAGCGGCAACCAGAATGTGGGCGGTGTGCGCGCGGTCGCCTGCGGGCCGGGAACCGTGGCGATCGAGTGCGGCCTGCAGCGCGAGGGACCCTTCGAGTGGGAGATCCTGCAAGAAGGGAAGGATTACTATGTGGATCCCAGCGGGACGTGGTTCGCGCTGGCCAACCGACTCGATCAGAACGACTACCTCGCCGTTTCCTACATCACGGCGAGTCAGAGCGATTCGATTGGCACGTTCCCGGTGGACGCGAGTGCCGACACATCGCTCGTCGATACGCTGCGGCTCGTGTATGACCCCAAGCCCGGCGTCAACGCGGCCTCACCGTCATTCCGTTTCGAGATCCGCAGCGCCTACCGCGTCGGCGGACGGGAGATCGACCGGACCAGCGTCGATCTCGCGCTCACCGTGAACCAGCGCGAGCGCGCGGCGGCCGGGGACACCTACCTGGAGCGGTTGGGGCTGGCGCTGCAAAACGACCCCACCCAATTCGATCAGTACAATCGTCTCTTTCCGCGCGCCCGCGATCCCAATCAGGGAGATCCGGTGCGCGACTTGTTCATCGTCTTTCCCCACCTGCAACCGTTCGCGGATACGGCCAAGCTGGTGGCGGCTGAGCGCAACGACTCGCTGTATCGCACGCCGCGAGCCTATCTCGCCACGCAGGGACCACCGTCGGTGTTCGCGCTGCGCCTGCACGTCGAAGCCACCGCTTCCGCTGACCGCTCGATCCTGTCGCTGAACAGCTTCCAGATCCGGGAAGGCAGCGAGCGACTCTACGTCCGGAACTCCCTGCTGACGCGGGAAACGGATTACACGATCGATTACACCACCGGCCAGGTCCAATTCAAGAATCCCGATGCGCTGTTCCAGGGCGGGTCGACGCAGGTGCGCGCGCAATTCGAGGAACGGGCCGCATTCACCATCGCGCCAACGACGACCTATGGGCTCTCGGCGCGCTACGATTTGGGCCCGGTCGGGCAGGTCAACGTGATGGGCATTTTCCAGAACGAGCAAAGCACCTTCACCCGCCCCCCGCTCGGATTCGAGCCGTCGTCGGGTTTCGTCGGCGGGATATCCACGCAGCTGCGCTTTCAACCGGAGTGGATCACGCGGCTGATGGACGCGCTGCCCGGTGTCCGGACGACCGTGCCGTCGGCGCTGAGCATCAACGCCGAGCTCGCGGTTTCGAAGCCGTCACCCAACCGCTTCGGCCAGGCGTATATCGAAGAGTTCGAGGGTGGCGTCGCGCGCTCCATTCCGCTGGCGGATAACGTCTGGCACTGGGGCAGCATTCCAAGCTCGGTTCGAGGCGTGGAGCCGCTGGGCATCACCGGCGCGTTCGATGCGCTGGATGCGGCGTTTCTGACTTGGCAAAGTCTGCCCTACAATGTCAGCAACAATCAGTACGTCCCGGTGCAGTTTCTGCCGACGCAAATCGATCCCACCCTGCGGGTGACCGGCGCGGCGCAGTCCGCCGAGCCGGTGCTCTGGCTGATGCTGAAGCCGGACACGGTGATGGGGCTCGCGAACAATCGCCCCGGATCACCGTCGTTCGGGCAGCCCAACTGGACCCGGCCGGCCCAGGACACGCCACGCTGGCGGTCGATTACGCAAACGCTTTCGGCCACCGGCGTGGACCTCTCCCGTGTCGAGTTCCTCGAGTTCTGGGTGTGGGAGGATGCGACGCGGGTCGCGCGCGCCAATCGCACGACGGTCCTGTTCGATTTCGGCAGCGTGTTCGAGGATGCCCTCGCCTTCATCCCGACATCGTTTACCGTGAGCGCCGAAGGCGACACGACCTACACCGGCGTGCGACGCGCCGGAGCCGGCCGGCTCGACTCGGAGCGCGATCCCCGGACGCAAACGTGGAGCGCCACGCTCAACGACGAAGGCATCCTCTCCGACCGGGTGGTGGACAGTATTTTCGACGCGACCCATAGCGTGGAAGTGGACACGCTGCCGCTCTGCTCTGCGACCGAGAACGGCCAG
Source organism: Gemmatimonadales bacterium (assembly GCA_036002655.1). Lineage (GTDB taxonomy): Bacteria > Gemmatimonadota > Gemmatimonadetes > Gemmatimonadales > GWC2-71-9 > 20CM-2-65-7. The sequence continues at coordinate 44,142 of DASYTD010000001.1, read as the reverse complement.
CTCGTTCCGTACGCCTTCGGGGATCTGCGGTCGCGCTGCGGCAGGCACAACAATGCCGTGGATACGGAAGACGAGGACGGCGACTTCGCGCTCGATTCGCTCACCGGCGTGCGCACCTCGGAGAATTTCGTCCGGTATGTGTTTCCCATCGGCGACGACCGCTACTTCGTGCGCAATGGCGGCATGATCGCGGGATCCGGCTGGCGGCTGTACCGCATTCCCTTCCGCACCGACACGCTGCAGATCGGGAATCCGAGCTTGCGGCAAGTACAGTCGCTGCGGATTACGATCGCCGTGCCGCCCACGAGCACGCCAGGCGCTCCGGATCCCCAGGTGTATTTCGCGCTGTCGCGCGTTCGGCTGCTCGGCAGCTCGTGGGTGAAGCGCGCCCAGACGCCGCTTCCCGGGATCGGCGGCGAGAACGGCACCGGGACGGGTGAGGTCGTCGCCTCCGTCGTGAGCACCGAGAACACGGACCTCGGCTACACGCCGCCTCCGGGAGTGGTGAACGAAGCGGCACGCCGCGACGCGGGATTTCAGCTCTCTTCGACGGAAATCAACGAGCGTTCTTTGCGTCTGCTCGCGCGCGGACTCGGGCGAGGAGAGCGGGCTGAGGCCTACCTGCGCTTCACGACCGAGGGCGACAAGAACTTTCTCAAGTACCGGAACCTGCGAGTCTGGGCGCGTGGCCGGGGGGCGGGGTGGGAGGACGGCGATCTCGAGTTTTTCATCAAGGCGGGCAAGGACCAGGACAACTTCTACATGTACCATACGCCGGTACGCACGGCGTCGTGGGAGCCTGAAGTCGTCGCGCAGTTCGAGCGCTGGCTGATTCTGCGCGCGCGCATCGAGCAGGCGTGGCTCTCGGGTGACAGCGCCCACGTGTATCCGGGATGCCCCGACTCGACCCTCGTGCCGCGCGACGGCGCGTTCGTGATGTGCGACGGCCCCTACATCGTGCACGTGCGCGATCCGGGAAGCGCGCCGCCCAACCTGGCGCAGGTCCAGGAGATCGCGGCGGGCATCTGGCGCACCGCGTCGGGCGTGTTCGTGGACCAGGCGGAGCTGTGGGTTGACGACATCCGGCTGGGTGACGTGGTACGCGAAACGGGAGCCGCCGGCGCCATCGATCTCGCGGTGGCGGCGGCTGACGTCGCCGACCTCGCGATCAGCGTGTCGCGGCGAGACGGGCAGTTCCGCCAGCTGACGGAGGATCCGTCGTACGTCACGAATAGCGCCGCCACGCTGAGCGGTACCGTACGCATGGATCGCTTCCTGCCGGATCGCTGGGGCTTGTCGGTGCCCGTGACGTTCCAGCGCACGCTGACCGGGAGCGATCCGTTCTATCTCAATCGCACTGACCTGCGCGCCGACGCCTTGCAGGGACTGCGCACCCCGCGCTCGACGGCGTCGAGCTACTCGTTCGCGGCCCGCCGGACCCGCGTCGCACGGGGGAGACTGGGCCGCTGGGCGCTCGATCCGCTCTCTGTGTCGGGCGCGTTTTCGAGCGGGGACGCGCGTTCCGAGCTGTCGCGCGCGACGGCGTCGAGCTACGCGCTCAATCTGAGCTACAACCTGGCGCCGAACCCCGCAGTGATCCGGGTGGCGGGAGTGTCGCTGCGACTCAATCCCTCGCGGATCACGTTCCGGTCGGGCTTGGTCGGCACCGACGCCGAGCGGTTTACGTTCGTCGTGCCCATCCGGCAGGCCGGCGATACGGCGCCCCCGGCCGTGTCCGTCACGCGAGTGTGGCAGAACGCCGGTGGAGTGCAATTGCTCCCGGTCACGGGCGTGCAGGTGGGCGTCGACGCGTCCTCCACGCGCGATCTTCGCGATTACGGCGACTCGACCACGATGGGCCGGCTGATCCGCGAGCAGCGCTCGTCGCTGTTCGGCAGCAACATCGGCATCGAGACGCAGCGCTTCTTGAATACCTCCATTTCTGTCACCCCGCGGATCGGCGTGTGGATCCGCCCGCGCGCGTCCGTCGCGTCCACGTTCGTTTTCACACGCGATCCCAACGCGCCTCAGCCCGCCCGCGCCGACAACGACACCGCCGGCGCGTTCCGGATTCCGTCGGCGTTCAGCAACGGGCGCCGAGTGGAGACGGGCGCGCAGCTCGACCCGCGCCGCCTGGCCCAAGCGGTGTTGGGCGATTCGTCCGTGATCGTCGGCTGGCTCGGCCGCATTACCGGCGTCGACGTTTCCTACAGCACGCAGCAAGGCTCGAGCTTCAGCCGCGCGACGGACGCGCCGCCCACGACGTATCAGCTCGGGCTCGGCGGATTCAACAGCTTCCGGGAGGTAGACGGGCTGCTCGCCACCTCGGCAACGCAGAGCACCACGCTGTCGACGGGGGGCGCGGCGGTGCTGTTCCTGGGACTGCGCGCCAATGCTTCCTATCGGCTCACCCAGGGGACAGGATGGTCATTGCGGGCCGACCAACAGGTGCCGCTGCGCAATCGCACGCGCGAATGGCCGAACGGCGCCCTGACCTGGTCCCTCACGCCCTCACGCCGGTTCGTCGGCCGTCTGTTGACGAGCATCAGCCTGCGCGCGGGATATCGCCGAGCGCAAACGGTGATCGAGCAGCCGACCTTCGGGTCGCCCACGAACCTGACGGTGAACAGCACGACCGACCGCTCGTTTACGCCCTCGGCGTCCCTCAGCTGGATCGGGGGCGTGTTCACGAATTTCGACGTGTCGCGGACGTCGTCGGACCGGCTCAACGCCGGCAGCCTGTTTCGCAGCGTCCGCAAGGCGCAGAGCAGTACGATCGCCTTTTCATTCCGGCCGCCGCGTGTGGGGCGCTGGCGCTCCAACATCCGTACCACTCTGGGGTATTCCGCAGCAGACAACACCACCTGTCTGCGTCGCGCGGGGCAAGAGGAATGCGTACCCTATGTGGACAGCCGGCAGACGCAGGCCCAGCTTACGATGGACACCGACCTTCCCAGCAACATGAGCGCGGGACTCCAGATGGCATACGTTCTCAACGAAGAGCGTCAAACCAACCGCAAGATCTCGCAGTTCGTCATCACGGCCTTCGTGCAGTTGTCGGCGAGCGTGGGGCAGCTGCGATGAGCGGGATCCCGGAGGTTGGTGGAGGATGGTGGAGGTTCTGGAGGTTTTGGAGGTTACCTCCACCAACCTCCACCATCCTCCAGAACCTCCTGATCCTGCTTCTAGCAGGCTGCCAGGCGCGGGCGGGCGATGGGGGACGGGCTCCCGTGGAGTTCAGCGGGCCGACCGCGTTTACTTACGTCGAGCGCCAGATGTCGTTCGGCCCGCGTATTCCGAACAAGCCGGGGCACCGGCAGACGGGCGACTGGCTGCTTGCCGAGCTGCGCGCGCGCGCCGATACGGTGATGGTCCAGGAGATTCGCCACGTCACCCACCGCGGCGACACGCTGCGGCTGCGGAATTTCTTCGCCCGCTTCCGCCCGCAGGCCACCGAGCGCGTGCTGTTCCTGGCGCATTGGGATACGCGACCGGTGGCGGATAAGAGCCAAAACCTCGGGCAACAGCGCCTGCCGGTCCCCGGGGCGAACGACGGCGCCTCCGGCGTCGCCGTCCTGCTGGGCGTGGCCGACGCGCTGAAAGCGCGCGCGCCGACGGGAGGGGTCGATCTGCTGTTCGTGGATGGCGAGGACTACGGCGACTTTGCCGACTCGAGTGATGTGCTGATCGGCTCGCGCTGGTTCGCCGCGCATCAGCCCCCCGGGTACCAGCCGCTCTTTGCCGTGCTATTCGACATGGTCGGTGACAAGGATCTCCAGATCTTCCAGGAGGGCCAGTCCGTCGCGTTCGCGCCGGAAGTCGTGCAGCGCGTGTGGCGGGTCGCGGCCGAGCGCGGGCATGAGCGCCAATTCGTGGCGAGCGTGCGCCATACGCTGACCGACGATCATGTGTCACTGCAGAAGGTGGGGATCCACGCGATCGATGTCGTCGACTTCGATTATCTGTACTGGCATACGACAGAAGACACGATTGATAAGGTGAGCGCGGAGTCCCTGCAGATCGTTGGAGACGTCGCGGTAGCCCTGGTGAGGAGTTAGACGTTGAGGGAGACGCTGAGCCGTTGAGACGCTGAGGGGATTTGAGTTGCGAGGGTTTTTGGGAAGTACTTACGACTCGCTCCTCACATCCCCTGAGCGTCTCGGCGGCTTGGCGTCTCCCTCGGCGATCTAATGCCCCTCATCGCGGGAAAGGGGCACGAGTAGCGCAACGAGCGTCGGTACTTTCTGTTCTATGGATGATCGTCGGGCCGCTCTCATGCTGGCGCTCCTGGCTCTCGCCGGCGCCGGTGTGCGTTATGTCTTGTCGCCCTCCCCCAGCGTTCCACCTGGTGATGTTCGACTCCAATCGACCAGCGTCACTCGGCCGGGCGGACTACAGGAGACCGCTCGCCGCGCCGCCCAACTCGCCCGTCCACTCCTTCCCGGTGAGCGCATTGACATCGATCGCGCTGACGTGAGCGAAATCACACGTCTGCCACGTGTCGGCCCTGCGCTCGCGCAGCGGATCGTCGCGTGGCGCAGCGAGCACGGTCCATTTGGCAGTCTCGCCCGGCTGGACAGTGTGTCGGGCGTCGGGCCCAAATTGCTCGACGCGATCCTTCCTTTCGTGTCCTTTTCGGGGATTCCGGCCACAAAACCTTGACCGGCTTGGCACCGAAACACATTTTAGGCCTTCAATTTCAATGAGTTGCGTACGGCGAGCGTTGCCCTTACCCAAGACAAGCTCGGTGAGATCCTCGTCCGCGAGGGGCTGATCACCCAGGAGCAGCTCAGGAAGGCCCTGCTGGAGCAGAAAAACTCCGGTATGCGGCTGGGCTATACCCTGGTGAAGCTCGGCTTTATAGAGGAAACCGAGGTCAGCAAGATGCTGGCCCGGCAGTACCGCATGCCGGCGGTGGACCTGTCGCGTTTTGAGGTGGACGCGAAGATCCTCAAGCTCATCCCCCCGGACATCGCCACCAAGCACACCGTGCTCCCGCTGAAGCGGGAAGGCCGGACGCTGACGGTCGCCATCGCCGATCCGAACAACGTGACGGCGATCGAAGACATCAAGTTCATCACGCGCTGCGACGTCTTCCCCGTCATCGCCGGCGAGTACACGCTGCGCAATGCCATCGAGCGCTATTACCAGCAATCCGACGCCCAGCTGCAGAGCCTGCTCAAGAGCGTGGAGCAGGAGGAGGATCTCGAGGTCGTCGAGGACCAGGCGGACGAGGACGTCAAAGCGCAGGACCTGGCCGACGACGCGCCCGTTGTCAAGCTGATCAACGGCCTGCTGACCGATGCGGTGAAGCGGGGGGCGTCGGACATCCACATCGAGCCGTTCGAGCACGAGATGCGCGTGCGCTATCGCGTGGACGGCGCGCTGCAGGAAGTGATGAAGCCGCCGGTAAAAATGCGGGCGGCGCTGACGTCGCGCGTGAAGATCATGGCGCAGCTCAACATCGCCGAGCGGCGCGTGCCGCAGGACGGCCGCATCAAGCTCAAGATGGGCGCGCGCGTCATCGACTTCCGCGTCTCGACACTGCCCGTGCTGTTCGGCGAGAAGATCGTGCTGCGAATTCTCGACAAGGGCAACCTGACGCTCGACCTGAAAACCTTCGGTTTCGAGCCGCAGGCGGAGGCCGATCTGCTGAAGGCCATCTTGAACCCCTACGGGATGGTGCTGGTGACGGGGCCCACAGGCTCGGGCAAGACGACCACGCTATACTCGGCCCTCTCGAGGATCAACCAGATCGACGTCAACATCATGACTGCCGAGGATCCGGTCGAGTACAACCTGCTCGGCATCAATCAGGTGCTCGTGCGGAACGAGGTCGGCATGACGTTCGCGGCGGCGCTTAAGGCGTTCCTGCGCCAGGACCCGAACATCATCATGGTCGGCGAGATCCGCGACCTCGAGACCGGCTCGATCGCGATCAAGGCGGCGCTCACGGGCCACCTCGTGCTCTCGACGCTGCACACCAACGATGCGCCCTCGACCATCACGCGCATGGTGGACATGGGCATCGAGCCGTTCAACGTCGCGAGCGCCGTGAACCTGATCGTGGCGCAGCGGTTGGTACGCCGCATCTGCAAGGAATGCAAAACGGAGCACGAGTATACCAACGAAGAGATGCACGCGTTCGGCATCGACCGCAAAGTTGGCCCGTTCTTCAAGGGCGCGGGATGCGATACCTGCGCGGGTACGGGGTACCGGGGACGGCAGGGGCTGTACGAGGTGATGGCGCTGACGAGCCCGCTGCGCCGTGAGATTCTGAAGGGCGCGTCCACCGAGGAGCTGCGCGATCTCGCGGTCAAGGAAGGCATGCTGACGTTGCGCATGGACGGAATGGTGAAGGTCAAGAAGGGGATCACCACGCTCGAAGAAGTCGTAAAAGAAACCGCCGCAGGATAAGGAGAGGGAGCATGCCGATAAACCTCCGGGCGCTGCTCGAGGAGATGATCGAGAAGGACGCTTCCGACCTCCACATCGTGGCGGGCGAGCGTCCCAAGCTTCGCGTGGACGGCGATATCGTGAACGCCCAGACCGAAGAGGTCATGACGCCCAAGGACACGCTGTCGCTCGCGTACTCGGTGCTCACCGAGAACCAGAAGAAGCGCTTCGAGACGGAGAACGAGCTCGATTTCTCCTTCGGCATTCAGAACCTGGCGCGCTTCCGCGGCAACTGCTTCAAGCAGCGCGGCTGCGTCTCGGTCGTGATCCGGCAGATCCCGTTCACCGTCAAGACGTTCACCGATCTCGGCCTACCCAACGTCGTGGCGCAGCTCGCCGAGCGGCCGCGTGGGCTGGTCCTGGTCACGGGCCCCACCGGCTCGGGCAAGAGCACGACGCTGGCCGCGATGATCGACAAGATCAATAAGGAGCTGAAGGGTCACATCATCACGGTGGAAGACCCGATCGAGTTCATCCACCGTCACCAAGCGTGCATCGTCAACCAGCGCGAGGTGGGGACCGACACCAACAGCTTCCAGGCGGCCCTCAAATACGCGCTGCGGCAGGACCCCGATGTCGTGCTGATCGGCGAAATGCGCGATCTGGAAACGATTCAAGCGGCGCTCACCATCGCGGAGACCGGACACCTGGCGTTCGCGACGCTGCACACCAACTCCGCCGCCGAGTCCATCAACCGTATCATCGACGTCTTTCCAGCGCATCAGCAGTCGCAGGTACGGGCGCAGCTCGCCTTCGTGCTCGAGGGCGTGCTGACGCAGACGCTGCTGCAGCGCGCCAAGGGCCGCGGCCGCGTGATGGCCGCGGAGATCATGATCTGCACGCCGGCGATCCGCGCCTTGATCCGCGACGACAAGGTGCACCAAATCGAGTCGTCGATGCAGGCGGGAAAGAAGTACGGCATGCAGACGCTGAACGATGCGCTCTATCAGCTTTACATGTCGCGCGAGGTCTCCAAGGACGAGTGCCTGCGCGTGACGTCCAAGCCCAACGACTTCCTGCGGTCCATCGGCGAGACGCCCCCGGACGAGAAGGACGCTCCAGCGGTCCCGGGCGGGCTGCCGAAAGGCGCCCAACCCAAGGTCGCCGCGCGCCCCTGAGGCGCGGCGCGGAGGAATAGATCATGCCGGTCTTCGAGTATACCGCACGCAACCTGAAGGGCGATCTGGTCCGCGACAAGATCGACCTCGCGACGCGCGATGACGTCATCGCCCACCTGCGCAAGAACCGCATGGTGGTCGTGCAGGTGCGCGAAGCGAAGAAGGGCGGCGGGCTGGGCGATTTCTTCAAGGCGGGCGTGAAGACGCGCGACGTCGTGATCTTCACGCGCCAGTTCGCCACGATGATCAACTCCGGCCTGCCGCTCGTGCAGGCGCTCGACATTCTGTCGCAGCAGACCGAGAACAAGGTCCTGGCGGACATCACGCGCGCGGTGGTCTACGACGTCGAGAGCGGCCACACGCTCGCCGACTCGCTCCGCAAGCACCCGAAGGCATTCACCGATCTCTACGTGAACATGGTGGCGGCGGGTGAAGCGGGCGGTATTCTCGACACGATTCTGCTGCGGCTGGCGCAATTCCTCGAGAAGAACGACGCGATCGTGCGCAAGGTGAAAGGCGCGATGATCTACCCGGCCGTGATCTTCTCGGTGGCGGGCATCGCCATCGCCGTGTTGCTCATCTTCGTGATCCCGACGTTCCAAAGCATGTTCGCCTCCGTGAACCTCGCGCTGCCCCTGCCGACCCGCATCGTCATCGGCGCCAGCAATGTCCTCAAGAATTTCTGGTGGGCGATCATCGGTGTTGGGATCTTCGCCTTCTTCGCCGTGAACCGGTACTACAAGACAACGGCCGGCAAGCTACAAATCGACAAGCTCATGCTCAGCCTGCCGGTGCTCGGCGACTTGCTCCGCAAGTCCGCCGTCTCGCGCTTCACGCGTACGCTCGGCACGCTGATTTCGTCGGGCGTGTCGATTCTCGACGGGCTCGAGATCACGGCGCGCACCGCGGGCAACATGGTGATCCACAACGCAGTGATGGAGTCGCGCGCGTCGATCGCGGGCGGTGAGACGATCGCGGCGCCGCTGCAAAAATCGAAGGTGTTCCCGCCCATGGTGATCTCGATGATCGCGGTCGGTGAGCAGACCGGCGGCCTCGATGAGATGCTCACCAAGATCGCCGACTTCTACGACGATGAGGTGGACGCCGCGGTCAGCGCGCTGCTGTCGCTGCTCGAGCCCATCATGATCGTGGTGCTCGGCGTCATCGTCGGCGGTATGGTCGTCGCCATGTACCTGCCGATCTTCGACATGGTGAATGCTGTCCAGTAATCGACGCTGGGAAGGCGACGCTAGGAAACTGCGACGCTACGACACGGCGTAGTCTCCTAGCGTCGTAGTACCCTAGCGTCGCAGGATCTAGCGTCGCACGATCAAAGTTTGTGACCTCCGCTCTTGCATTTTGCCATAGCGACCCCAATAGTGTCCCCCCATGCGCTGGCTGAGCGTCAAGTCACCAGGGTCAGGCATACCGACCCAAATCCAGCTCCTCCGCTTCGTCTATGTCGGGCGGATGTGCTTGGTCATCGCCATTTACCTCACAACCGCCCTGAAAGTGCGAGTGGCCGCGCCGCTCGACATCCTGGCGACGTCGTTCATGCTCGTAACCGCGGCTGCCGTCACACTCGCTTCGTACTGGCACACCCATTTTCGCCGCAGGCTCCCCGGGTCCACGTTCCTCTATCTCCAGGCCCTGTTTGACGTCTTACTGATCACCGCCGTCGTCCACATGACGGGCGGTGCGGACAGCGACCTCGCCAGCCTCTACGTCATGCTCATCGCCGTCACCGCGCTGCTGATGCCGCCGGCCAACGCCGGCCTCGTCACCCTGTTTGCCGGGCTCGTCTACTTCGCCGACGTCTTCTGGGGCCACGCAGCCGGCGTGACCGCCGGGATCTGGATTCAACTCGGCGTCTTCGTGCTCGTCGCCGTGGTCACCGCCTACGTCGCGAGCCGGGTGAACGTGATGGGCGCCGAGCGCGAAGCGCTCGCGGCCGAGGTGCGGCAGGTACAGCTCGAGGCGGATGACGTCCTGCGCAATCTCCGCACGGGCGTGCTCACGGTGGACGCCGACGGCCGGCTGCTCTACGCCAATCCGGCCTCCGAAGAGATCCTGGGATTCCGCGCCAAGGAATGGCTGGGACGATCGGTGATGCCCGAGTTCGCTCGGCTCGCGCCCGAGTTCTGGGCCGCGGTGACCTCCACCGCGCGCCGCGGGGTGCGACTGATGCGTGTCGAGGCGACGGTCCATCGCCCGGATCACAGCTTCCCCATCGGCGTGACGACGACGACGCTCGATGGGCCCGTCGGCGCACGGCCGCGTGTGTCCGCGATCTTCACGGACATCTCCGACTCGAAGCGCATGGAGGAGCTGCACCTGCGCGCCGAGCGGCTGGAAGCGGTGGCGGAGCTATCGTCGAGTCTCGCCCACGAGATCAAAAATCCGCTCGCGTCCATCAGGAGCTCGGTGGAGCAGCTGGGTCGCTCGTCGCGCGCCAACCCAGACGAGAAGTTCCTCGCCAATCTGATCGTTCGCGAAAGCGACCGGCTGTCCCGGCTGTTGTCCGAGTTCCTCGACTTCTCGCGCGTGCGCGTGACCGAATGCCGGCCCATGGATCTGCACGTGGTGGCGGAAGCGGCCATCCGCCTCGTGCGCCAGCACCCTGATTGCGCGGCGGGGGTCAAGATCTCGCTCGAGGGAACGCCCACACCCATGGAAGGCGACGAGGATCTGCTGCACCGCGTCGTCTCGAACCTGGTGTTGAATGCCGTCCAGGCGGCGGGGGCCCGTGCCGCGGTCGTGGTGCGCACGGGGCGCGCCGCCGCGAACGAGCTGCCGGGCGCGGCGGGGATCGATAATCCCGTGGCGCTGCGGGTCAGTGACAACGGCCCGGGCATTCCGAACGAGCTGCAGAGCCGGCTGTTCGAGCCGTTCGCGACTGGCCGCGTGGGAGGCACGGGGCTCGGACTCGCCATCGTGCAGCGCGCGGTGGAAGCGCATCGCGGCATCGTGCTGGTGGACACGCAGGCCGGCCGGGGGACGACGTTCACCGTCTACTTCCCGGCGGCTCGCCGCAAGGAGGAAGCCGCGTAATGGCCAATGCACCGTCTCTTCTGGTCATCGACGACGAACAGGGAATCCTCGAAACCCTCCGCATCCTGCTCAAGAACGAGGGCTTCGACGTCACGATCGCGCAGGGCGGGAAAGCCGGCTTGGAGCAGCTGAAGGGCTCGGCGCCGGACATCGTCCTGACCGACCTCAAGATGCCCGGCGTCACGGGCATCGAGATCCTCTCGGCGGTTCGCGGTCAAGATCCCGAGACTCCCGTCATCCTGATGACGGCGCAGGCGTCGCTCCAGACCGCGATTCAGGCCGTGAACGAGGGCGCTTTCTACTATATCCAGAAGCCCTTCTCGAACGACGACATGGTGGCGATCTGCCGCCGCGCCGCCGAGCACCGCCGTCTCCGCGCCGAGAACAAGCAGCTCAAGCAGGAAATCCGCCGCCGCGAGCGCTCCGGCCAGGTCAAGCCGCTCGGCAAGTCGAAGCTGTTCAGCGACGTGCTGCGTCTCGCCGAGCAGGTGGCGCCTACTGAGAGCACCGTGCTCATCCAGGGGGAGTCGGGTACCGGTAAGGAAGTCATCGCTCGCTATCTGCACGAGCTGTCCGCCCGGGCCGAAGGCCAGTTCTTGTCGCTCAACTGCGGCGCTCTGCCCGAGAGCCTGCTCGAATCCGAGCTGTTCGGGCACGTGAAAGGGTCGTTCACCGGCGCCGTGCGCGACAAGCAGGGGCTGTTCGCCGCCGCGCGGGGCGGGACGTTCTTCCTGGACGAGATCGGCGAGATGTCGCCGGCCACCCAGGTCAAGCTGTTGCGCGTGCTGCAGGAGCGGGAAGCGATTCCCGTCGGCGGCACCGAAGCGATTCCGGTGGACGTGCGCGTCGTCGCCGCCACCAACCGCGATCTCGAAGACGATATCAAGCGCGGCCGCTTCCGCAGCGACCTGTACTATCGGCTCAACGTCATCAACATCAGCCTGCCGCCGCTGCGCGACCGCCGCGACGACATCCCGATCTTCGTGAACGCGTTCCTGGAGCGCATCGCCGGCGAGCGCAAGGAGCCGCCCAAGACGCTCTCGGACGACGGCCTCGAGATCATCATGGCGTACGACTGGCCGGGCAACGTGCGCGAGCTCGAGAACGCGCTGGAGCGGGCGGTCACGCTCACCAAGGGCGACATGATCCCGAGCTCGGCCATGCCCGACAAGATCAGCGAACGCAAGGCCGAGCCGCTCGTTGCCGACCGGTCGCACAAGAATCCGTCGCTCGATGTCATCGAACAGGCGTACATCACGTGGGTGCTGCAGAGCGAAGGGGGCAACAAGACCCGGGCCGCTGAGGTGCTGGGGATTGACCCGTCGACGCTGTACCGGAAACTGAGCCGGTATGAGGGCCCGGCGCCTGGAGCGGAGCCCAACAGTCAACCCGACTGATCCGATTGGCGCGGAGACGCTGGAGTGTCTTGCCGGCGCGGTGCGCTACAACGAGTGGATGTTCGATCGCTTGCGCCGCTGGATCGGGCGCCGGGTGCTCGAGATCGGGTCCGGCATTGGAAACCTCTCGGCGTTTTTGGTGGACCGCGAGCGGCTGGTGCTCACGGATACGCGGGAGGAATACTTGAGCCGGCTGCGCACGCGATTCGCGGGGCACTCCAACATTGCGGTGGCGCGTCTCTATTTGCCGAACGACGACAGCGCCGTCGCCGGGCAGCGATTCGACACGGTCATCTGCCTCAATGTGCTCGAGCACGTAGACGACGACATCGCGTCGCTCGGCGCGATCCATAAGCTGCTCGCGCCCTCCGGAAAGCTCGTCCTCCTCGTGCCCGCGCTGCCCGCGCTGTACGGAACGATCGACCGGGCGCTGGGCCATCACCGGCGCTACAAACGCTCCGAACTCGCCGGCCTGCTCAAAGCGACGGGCTTCCGAATGGCACACATCGAGTACTTCAACCTCGCCGGGATCCTGGGATGGTGGTTCGCCGGACGCATCCTGCGCCGGCCAATGCTCCCGGCGGGCTCGCTGCGGCTGTACGACGCGCTGGTTCCGCTGTTCCGGCTCGAGCGGCTGATTCCCTGGCGCGTCGGGCAATCGCTCATCGCGATCGGCGAGGCGGCATGAAGAATCTGTTGCTGTCCGTCGTCATGCCGGCCTACAACGAGGCCGATACGGTGGAAGCCGCGCTCCGGCGGGTGCGCGCCGTGCCGCTGCGGGTCGAAATCATCGCGGTGAACGACGCCTCGACGGACGGCACGCGAGACATCCTCGATGCCCTGGCCAAGGGCGGCCTGGTGGATCACGTGATCCATCATGAGAAGAATCGGGGGAAGGGTGCGGCCATCCGCAGCGGCGCCGCAGTCGCGACCGGTGATGCCCTCGTGGTCCAGGATGCAGACCTGGAGTACGATCCCGCGGATCTGCCGGCGCTGATTCAGCCGATCAGTGCCGGCAAAGCGGACGCGGTCTACGGATCCCGCTTTCAGGGCGGTGCGCACCGCGTGCTGTACTTCTGGCACTACGTCGGCAATCGCTTGCTGACGCTGCTGTCGAACATGTTCACGAATCTCAACCTCACCGACCTCGAGACCTGCTACAAGCTGGTGAGGATGGACATCCTCAAACACCTGCCGCTGTCATCCAATCGGTTCGGATTCGAAGTCGAGATCACGGCACGATTGGCGCAGGCGCGCGCGCGAATCTGGGAGATGCCTATCTCGTATAGCGGCCGCACCTACGCGGAAGGCAAGAAGATCACGTGGCGCGACGGTTTCGCGGCATTGTTCCACATCCTGCGCTACAACCTGTTCGTCCCGCGTAGTCTCCGCGATTGGCGCTCGCAAGCGAAGTAAAAGCGGGGCTCGTCACGGCGGCGGTCACACTGGCCGTCGGCATGCTCACGCTGAATCAGGCGCTGGTCGGCGTTTTCTACGACGACGGGTTGTACGCTGGACTCGCGACCGCCCTCTCGAGCGGCCTCGGGTACGTGCACCCCAATCTCCCCGGCATGCCTGGGGCCGTGCATTACCCGCCGCTGTATCCCCTGTTGCTCACGCCGCTGTTCGGTGTGCTCTCGGTGAAAGGCGCGGCGATCGCCGCGAAGGTTCTCAACGCCGTGCTCAATGCCGGGGCTGCCGGCCTGATCGCATGGCACGCCACGAAAACCGAGCTGCTCGGTCCACAGACCCCGCGCTGGGTGAGCAGCGCGGTCGTGCTGGCCGCCGCGCTCGCGATTCCCGTGTTGGCGACGCAGGGCGTCTTGTTTGCCGAACCGCTGTTCAGCGTCCTGCTCGTCATCGCGATCGTCGCCGCCGATTCGTCCCCCCTCTCCACAATGTGGAGAGGGGGTCAGGGGGTGAGGTTCCCCTGGATTGCGGGAGCGGCGGGCGCGCTGGCGCTGCTGACGCGCTCCATCGGTGTGGCGGTGGTCGCGGGCGTCGTCTGTTTCCTGCTGCTGCGTCGCGCGCCGCGCCGGGTCGTCGCGACTGCGGTGCTGCCCGGAGTGGCCGCTGCGCTCGCCTGGGGACTCTGGGTCGCGGCGCATGCCCGTCAGATCGATCCAGCGCTCGCGCTGGGCTACGGGACCTACTTCGCTCACCTCAGCCAGGCCGGTCTGTCGGCTGTGGCTGTGAACGTCCCAGATATGTCGCGGCCGCTCGAGGCACTCGCATTCGGATGGATACCGGTGCGCTGGCTATACGGAATCCTGGCGACCGTGTCGCTCGGCGTCGGCCTCTACGGGCTGTGGTTGGTCGCGCGCCGGTCGGCGATCGGGCTATCGCTCGTGTTCTACTTCATCATTCTGGCGATTTGGCCACATCCACCGGACCGGTTTCTCTGGGCCGTGCTTCCCTGGTTGGGTTTGGTCTGGGCTGCCGCCATGCTCGAGCTGTGGCGGCGCTGGCCGCGGTGGCGCGCTCCGGTCGCGCTGCTCGCCGTGTTGGTCGTCGGCGGTTACCTCCACTACGAGATTCGCGGGTTTGCGGGCCGGTGGTGGGACGTGCAGGCGCGCGCGATCTCGGCGAACTTCGCCGAGCTGCTGCCCGTGATCGCGAATCTTCCCGCTTCCGCGGTGGTCGCGACCGACGACGAGGCGCTCGTGTGGCTCTACACCCGCCGCCAATCCGTCCCGCTCTATCTCGAGAGTTATCGCGGCCGCGATTTGATCCGGCCGACACCGGCTGACCACCGCGCGTACCTCGAGCGCATGGGCGTCACCCACATCCTGTTGGCGAGCGCGACGTCTCCGTCCGCGATCGAGCTGCGGGCCTTGATTGGCGCCTACCCGGCGTGGCTCAGCGGTCTCTACCGCTGGTCGGACGGCCGCTGGCTCTTTGCCGTGAACCGTGGACAGTAAGGACCGCCGGCTCTACCTCGCCGTCGCGCTCTGCGCCCTCGTTCCGCATCTGCCGGCACTGTGGAACGGCTTCGCCATGGATGACCTCTACATCATCGTCTGGAATCCGCTCGTGCACTCGATGCAGGGTGTGTGGGGAGCTTTCGGTGCTCCCTATTGGCCCCCGGACCTGGGCGGACAGATGTACCGCCCGCTTCCGCTGGCCAGCTTTGCCCTGAACTGGTCCACCGTCGGCGGTCATCCCGCGTTGTTTCATGCGATGAACCTGCTCTGGCACGCGGGTGCGGCCGTCATCGTCACGGTACTCGCCCTGAGTTCCCCCTCTCCCGAAGGGAGAGGGGGTCAGGGGGTGAGGACGACGGCACTCGTGGCGGGACTCATCTTCGCCGTGCATCCGGTCCACGTGGAAGCGATCGCCAATGTGATCGGGCTGGGCGAGCTCATGGCGGCCACTGGCGTCTGCCTGGCGGTGTACGCCGCCGTCGTTCGTCAGGACGTCCTCTGGAGTGGTTTGGCGCTCCTGCTCGGTCTGCTCAGCAAGGAAAACGCGGTGGTCGCCCCCGCCTTGATTGTGTGGGCGTGGATCGTCGGACCCCCCTCCCTAGTACCACGGCCCGTGCCACGACGGATGCTCGCATTCGTCGCGAGCTGGGTGGTGATCGGAGCAGCCTACCTCGTCGTGCGCGGGATCGTTCTCCAGCCCTATGCCCGATTGCACGCCATCGCGCCCGTGTTCCTGGGAGAGAGCGCCTTCGCGGGTCGGCTCACGGCGCTCGCGGCACTGGGCGACGTCGTTCGCCTGCTCGTTTTCCCTCTGACACTGCGCGTGGACTACTCGCCGGCCGAGCGGACGATCGTGCGGTCGCTGTTGGACGGGCGCTTCGCCATTGGCCTGGCGTGTCTCGCGCTTTGGGCTGCGCTTCTGGCGCTCGCATGGCGGCGCCAGCGGCGCCTCGAAGCGTTTGGCTTGGGTTGGATTGCGATTGCGTTCCTACCCGTGTCCAATCTCCTCTTTTCGACCGGTGTGCTGCTGGCCGAGCGCACGTTGTACCTGCCGTCGGTGGGTTTGGCGCTGGCGGCTGGCGCTGCGCTCGCGCGACTTCCCGCACCCCGGCTGCGCGTCGTGGTCGCGCTACTCGTCTTTGCCGGAGGCATTCGCTCCGCTTTGCGAACGCGCGTCTGGCGGGACGATTTCGCCGTCACGCACAGCATCCTCGAGGATTCGCCTGACTCGTACCGCGGTCCAGCCCGCATGGCGGTACTCTATCAGAGTCATCGAGAACCGGAGCGCGCCCTCGCCGCGCTGCGCATCGCGGCGCGCACGTACGACCGCGATCCGACGCTGTTCATCGCCGCCGCGGATGCGGCCTTCACGCTCGGCCGGCCGCGGCTCGCTGACTCATTACTCACCCGTGCCGAGCAGCTGTGCTACCGCTGCTCGGGGTACTACCGCACGCAGGCACTTGCCGCGCGCTCGCGCGGCGATTCGGCCGTTGCGGACTCACTCCTGGCGCGCATCCGATGAGACGCGAGCTGCTGCTCGTTTTCGTCGCCGCGACAGCACTCTACCTACCTACGGCTCGGTATGGCTTCGTGCAGGACGACCGGGCCATCATCGCCGCGAATCCCGCCGCGCATTCGATCGGCTCGGGCGTAGCCGCGTTCGACGATCCCTATTGGCCGCGTGAGACAGGCGCCGGGCTGTACCGCCCGGTGACGATTCTGAGCTACGCGGTGGATTGGACTATATCTGGCGGCCGAGTCGGCTGGCTGCATCTCATGAACGCGTTGTGGCATGGACTCGTGACGGTGCTGCTGGTCGCCGTCCTCGCGCGTTGGTTGCCTGCGCTCGCTGCGGCCGGGGCTGGTCTCGTCTTCGCGTGGCATCCGGTGCACGTCGAGGCAGTCGCTAGCCTCGTCGGTCGTGCCGAGCTGCTCGCGGCGGCCGGAATCCTGGGTGCGGTGCTCGCGGCGCGGCGCGGCTGGTGGGCCGGTGCAGTGGTCTGTGCCGCGCTGGCGATGTTCAGCAAAGAGCACGGTGTCATCGCCGGTGTCGTCATACTGCTGGATCGGTGGCTCCAGCCTCACCCCCTGTCCCCCTCTCCCTCCGGGAGAGGGGGGACCGATGGGCGATATCCGGTCGGCCTGTGGATCGGTCTCGCGGTCGTGACCGCGGGATATCTTGTCGCTTGGCTCGCGATTGGCTGGGTCGGGTCGGCGGACGCTGCGGCCGCATTCTATGGAAACGGAACGTTGGGGCGGTGGGCGATCGCATTCCCCGCCGCGCTGCGGGCCGCGACGCTGCTCGTCTGGCCGGTATCCCTTTCGGCCGATTACAGTCCGCAAGTGCTGCCGGCGCGGAGCGGCGTTTCCATCGCGGCGTTGCTGGGGTTGTTCGTCGTGGTCGGCATGCCGGCGCTCGCGATCTGGTGTCGCCGCCGCGCGCCGGCGATTTCATTTGGCGCAGGGCTAGCCGCACTGTCGTGTCTGCCGACGGCCAACATTTTCTTTCCATCCGGCGTCGTTCTGGCCGAGCGCAATCTGTACCTGGCGGTGGCGCTGCCGGCCGCGATCGTCGGAACGTTCGCCGTATGGGTTGCGTTGCGTCGGGGATTTCGTCCGGGTGTGGTAATGACGGCGCTGATTGGAATCGTATTTGGGGGACTCTCGCTCTCACGTCTTCCGGCTTGGCGAGACAATCGGTCTCAGCTGCTGACATTGCTCGCCGATCATCCGGAATCGTATCGGGCGCATGGATCTGCTGCGGCGGTGCTCGCAGGCCTGGGCGACACGGCGGGCGCGCGACGGGAGTACTGGTTGGCCGATTCGCTGTTTTCCGGTGATCCATATCTCGACGCCTCACGCGCCATCTTCCTGATCGGCATCGGCGATACCGCGACGGCGGTACCGTTGGTCGAGCGCGCCAAGGCGTCCGGCATTGGGAGGCGGGCGACGTTGCACGCGCGCTTCCTGCTCCAGTTGGCTCGTGGAGACCGCGCCGGTGCGGCTGCGCTCGCCGACTCGGCCGGTCGCGAGTACGCCGGCGAGGAAGTCTGGTATCGTACGTATCGGCAATGATTTACACAGTCGTTGCGTCCGGCGTGGCGAGTTGCAAAAAGCCTGAGTTTCTCACGCTTTTGAGGGGGTCGGCGAAGCCCGACGGAGGACCGTAACAGGTTGATGCATAGCGTCTTGTGTGTACTTTCTCCATCCAAGGCACGATTCGTGCCTCTAGTGGCCGCGGAATAAACGTGTCGCCCGTGTCTTAGATCCTTACAGGGGAGGTCGTCCAGATGAACCGCAAGGGTTTCACACTGATCGAGCTTCTGATCGTGGTCGTGATCATCGGCATTTTGGCCGCGATCGCGATTCCGAAGTTCGCAAACACGAAGGAGAAGGCGTATCTGGCTTCGATGAAGTCAGATCTGCGTAACCTGATCACCGCCGAAGAGGCGTATTTCGCCGACTCGGTGAAGTACACCAGCAACCTCGGTACCGCGTACAACACGACCAGCGGCGTTGTCGGCCCCACCATTACGGTGACGGCTGATGGTTTCACCGCGACGGTGTCGCACACCACGACTACGAAGACGTGTGCCGTGTACGTCGGTTCGACGGCGCTTGCCCCGGCCAACAAAGAGGGCGAGCCGAAGTGCGCGTAAGGCCTCTGGCCTAACGCATCAGGGCGGCGGGGGAAACCCCGCCGCTCTTCTTTTTGTCCTCCAGCTGCGGCGTCCAGCGGATTACCATGCAAAAAGCCCGATTCACGAGCCTTTCTGGCAGAGTCGCGTCAAACGGTGCCCTGACGGTAGCTCATTACAGTCTATTGACTTGCACGCTCATGCGTCCGGGAGGGCACAGTTCCTGCCGCTAAGCACGTCGGAATGATGTCAGCGCCCACAATTGCTGTACCCTTACTAGGGAAGGATGTCCCAGATGAATCGCAAGGGTTTTACTCTGATCGAGCTTCTGATCGTGGTCGTGATCATCGGCATTTTGGCCGCGATCGCGATTCCGAAGTTCGCAAACACGAAGGAGAAGGCGTATCTGGCTTCGATGAAGTCGGATCTGCGTAACCTCATCACGGCCGAAGAGGCGTATTTCGCCGACTCGGTGAAGTACACGAGTAACCTCGGTACCGCGTACGCCACCACCAGCGGCGTTGTCGGCCCCACCATCACGGTGACGGCTGATGGTTTCACCGCGACCGTGTCGCACACCACGACCACGAAGACGTGCGCCGTGTACGTCGGTTCGACGGCGCTTGCCCCGGCCAACAAAGAGGGCGAGCCCAAGTGCGCGTAAGGCCTCTGGCCTGATGCATCAGGGCGGCGGGGAGCAATCCCCGCCGTTCTTTTTTTTGACAGACTTGGCCCTCCTGCATCCTCGATAGTGCATATTGTTGCACCGTGACGGTCCCACAAGGCGTCCCGCCCAAGGCCCCCAAGCCGGCCCTCCGCGCCGAGCTGCTGTTCTACCTGACTTTTCTTGCGGCCTTCGCGCTCCTGGTCGGGGTGGCAACGTCGCTGCTCGCCCTCGCCATGGCCCCCGAGCGCGGCGTCGCTGCCATCGTGATCCTCATTGCCCTCGAAGTCGGCATCTTCGTGCTGTACGGCCGCGCGCTCGTGACTCGTCTCGTACTTCGGCCACTCGATCGCGTGATGGACACCGCCGATGCCGTCGCTGACGGCGACCTCGCCGCCCGCGCCCCCGATGCCGATACGCGGGACTTCGCCACGCTCGCCGAGCGCCTCAACCGGATGACGGATCGCCTGCTCGATGCGCAGAGCCAGCTGGTGCGATCCGAGAAGCTGGCCAGCATCGGACGCCTGGCCGCGGGGGTCGCGCACGAGGTGGGGAACCCGCTCGGCGCGGTCGGCACGTATGTGGAGGTGCTGCGGCGCCGCGGCGTGGATCAGGAAGTCACCGAGGGCATGGCGCGCGAAGTCGAGCGCCTCGACCGGATCGTTCGCAGCCTGCTCGACTATGCGCGACCGCAGGAAGACCCGCTGGTCCCGGTGGATCCTTCGCGCATCATCCGCGGCGCGTTCGAGCTGCTCCGCGCGCAGGGCGCGTTCCGCAATGTGCGCGCCGAGATCGATGAAGGCATGCACGTGCCCGAGATCCTTGGCCGCGCGCATGTGCTCGAACAGACACTGGTGAACCTGCTCTTGAATGCTGTCGACGCCGCCCCGATTGGCGGCTCGATCATCATCGGTGCCCGGCGCTGGGCGTACGAACCGGGCCAGGCGATTCCCAAGCGGGCCAGCGACCCCGGCTACGCCCGGTTTCCTCGTGTTTCCGAGCGCCGGCCGGCCCGCGCCGAATTCGCCTCGGGGCAACCGGGCGCGCTGATCTTCGTCGCTGACTCCGGTCCCGGGGTGCTGCCGCAGGATCGGGACAAGGTGTTCGAGCCCTTCTTCACGACCAAAGAGCCGGGACGCGGCACTGGTCTTGGCCTCGCGATAGTTGCCCGATCGGTGCATGAGATGGGCGGCGTCGTGTGGGTGGACGGGGCGCGCGAGGGTGGGGCGGCGTTCAAGCTGTTCTTCCCCATCGTTCCCCCTCTCCACGGGCTGGAGAAGGCACGCAGGGGTCAGCTCTGAAGCGCGTCCTCGTGGTGGACGACGAGCCTGGGCTGCGACAGTCGCTCGGTCTGCTGCTCACCGACGCCGGCTATACGGTCACCGCCGAACAGGACGGCCGGCGCGGCCTGGAGCGGGCTGTTGCCGAATCATTCGACCTCGTCCTGTGCGACGTGCGCATGCCCGAGATGGACGGCCTGACCTTCTTGCGCAATTACCGGCAGCGCGGCGGCAGCGCGCTCGTCATCGTGATGAGTGCCTACGGCGGCGAGGATGCCGCGATCGCCGCGATGAAGGAAGGCGCGTACGACTATCTCCCCAAGCCCTTCCGCCCCGACGAAGTCGTCCTCACGCTCCGCAAGGCGGAAGAGCGCGAGCGGCTGCGGCAGGAAGTGGCCGGCCTCAGGGCGCAGCTTGCCGCGGGGCCGGCGGAGCGAGGACTCATCGCCGCAAGCGGCGCGATGCGCCAGGCGCTCGCCCTTGTCGCGCGCGTCGCCGAGCACAACACCACCGTCTTGATCACCGGCGAGAGCGGTACGGGGAAAGAAGTGATCGCCCGGGCGATTCACCGCGCCAGCCCGCGGGCGACCAAGGCGTTCGTCGGCATCAACTGCGCGGCGATCCCGGAGGCGCTGCTCGAGTCCGAGCTGTTCGGCCACGTCCGGGGAGCGTTTACGGGAGCGAGCGGCGACAAGACCGGACTTTTCGAGCATGCGAACGGCGGGACGCTGTTGCTCGATGAGATCGGCGAGCTGCCCATCGGTCTCCAAGCCAAGCTGTTGCGCGTGTTGCAGGAGGGAGAGATCCGCCGGGTGGGGGACCAGAAGACGCGCAAGGTGGATGCGCGAGTCCTCGTCGCCACGGCGCGAAATCTTGAGGACGAGGTCCGCGCCGGCCGATTTCGCGAAGACCTGTTCTATCGCGTCAACGTCGTGGTCATCGAGCTCCCGCCGCTGCGCGAGCGGGAAGACGACATCGGCCCGCTGGCCCGCCATTTTGCCGCGACCCTGGCCAAGCGACTCGGCCGCCCGTTGTCGCTGAGTGACGATGCGGTGGTGTGGCTCGAGCAGCAGCAGTGGCCGGGGAACGTGCGCCAGCTCGAGAACGCGATCGAACGCGCGGCGGTGCTCTCTAACAAGACGATCCTGGAGCCCGCCGATCTCCGAAACGAACCGCTCCCTGCTCCCGGCTCCCCGAGTTCGGAGGAGCAGGGAGCCGGGAGCAGTTCGTTGCGGTTTGTGGTCGAGGCCGCTGAGCGCGAGGCGATCACCCAGGCTTTGCGGGCGACCGACGGCAACCGCCGCGAGGCCGCCAAGCGGCTCGGTGTGAGCCTCCGAACCCTCTTTTACAAGATCGACCGCTACGGGCTCTAGTAGTGCAAAAACCTGCACAAATGCAGGATATTGCGGTGCGGTTTACGGTTCTTTTTGACGTATCTCTTTGACGCAGTTGCAGTTACACGTCGGCACGGAACGTGTAAGACGAAGTCGCCCACCGGAGGCTTACATGAATCGGAAGGGCTTCAGCACCATCGAAATGATCATTGTCGTGATCCTGATCGGCCTGATTGCGGCGATCGGCTTCCCGCGGCTGCGCCAAGGGCTCGAGAAGCAAAACGTCCGCAGCTCGAAGGCGCTGATCGCCACAATGGCGGCGACGGCGCGGGGTACGGCGATTCAGCGCGGCTGTTCCGCCACGCTCAATCTGAGCGGGGACAGCGTGTGGGTGAGTGCGTGCGGCATCAATCCGCCCGCTGCCTCAGTCCAGGTAGGGACCAAAAAGCTCGTTGGCCGTGAGTTCAATGTCACGTTGAGTTCGAGCCAAGCGTCGGTGGTCTACGATCCGCGCGGCATCGCGACCGTGTTCCAGCCAACTACGATCCGCGTCATCGGGCCGCATTACCGCGACTCGGTGGTCATCAACGAGGTGGGGAAGGTGAAACGGCAATGAACGCCACCAGAAAGAACGAACGCGGTTTCACGATCATCGAGATCATCATCGCGATCATCGTGCTCACCGTCGGCGTGCTCGGCATGGTGACGACCGCGGCGCTCGTGACGCGCATGATCGCGCGCGGCCAGCGCTCCGCTGACGCCTCCGCGTTTGCGGCGCGCCGCCTCGAACGGCTACGCATCGCGGTGTGCATTCCCGCCCAACGCGTCGCGGGGTCCGACACCCTGTTCCGCGGAACAAACTGGGTGTCCATCAACCGCTGGAGCTTCGCGGACGGCGGCAACAACAACTGGCGGATCAAGGTCGTTTCGACGTATCGGACGACCCAAAACCGGGTACGCAGCGATTCTTCGGAGACTACGATCCCATGCAACGTATTCTGAGCCGCCGCGGCTTTACGATGATCGAGCTGCTCGTCGCCCTCGTCCTGCTCGGGCTCGTGAGCGCCGCGCTGTACCGCGTCCTGGTCAACAATCAGCGCCTCTACATGGCGCAGACGCAGCGGATCGACCTGTCGCAGAACATCCGCGCCGCCACGTCAATCTTGCCGGCGGAGCTGCGCGAGCTGTCCGCGTCGGAAGGCGATATCGGATTCCCGGCGCAGGCCCTGAGCCCGACCAAGATCGACATCCGCGGGATGCGCTGGCTGGGCTTCATCTGCAAGCCGCCGGTTCTGGGCGCGGGCCTCACCGGTCTTTCCATGGTCATTCGCGGGGGATCGGTAGGCCAGCCGATGTTTTATGGGCGTGACATCAAAACGACGGACTCGCTGCTCATCTACTACGACGGCAACCAAACAACGCGTACCGATGATTTCTGGGCGTGGGGCAGGATCAACGCGTCGCCGTCCAATGACGCGTGCCTCGACGGCAAGCCCGGCCAGCGCCTGGTCTTCGACATCTTCCCCCCTACGTTTATTGGTCCCAACGTCAACGGCGCCATCACGCTCGGCGCGCCGGTGCGCGGCTTCGCACGCGTCACCTACCAGCTCTATCAGCCGTCGGGCGACACGTCGTGGTATATCGGCTACCAGCCGTCGACCGGCACGATGCAGCCGCTCGTGGGCCCGGTGCTGCCCGGCAACGGGGTGAACTTCGCCTATTTCGATTCGCTCGGCGCGGTCACCGCGAACCGGCTGCGCATCGCCCGCATCGACGTCACGGTCCGCGCGCGGACGGCAGCACCGGTCCGCAGCGGCGGGCAGGCGCCATTGCGGCCGATTATCGACAGTGTCAGCACCAGCATCGCGTTGCGGAATAACCGGCGGTTCTAGGGCCGACCGGAACTCATGAAGGAGCGAGGCATGAAACGGATTCTGCGGGACGAGCGCGGCATGGCGCTCGCGGTTGCGATCTTCGCCCTGGTCGTCGTGGGGGCCATGGTCGCCGGAGCGTTCTTCGCCGGCACCCAGGAGCAGCGGGTCGGCGAAAACCAGCGCCGTGTCCTGCAGTCCTTTGGGGTCGCCGAGGCGGGTGCCCAGGAGCGGGTCATGACCTGGGACCCCGGGACGTTGAACCGCCGCGCGCAATACCCCGGCGACTCCGTCGTCATCGGGCCGGACGCGATCACGCCGAACGGGACCGGCCGGTATAGCGGATACAGCTACCGGCTGGGCCCGAACATCTTTCTGATCGACGTCACGGGGCGCGATACGCGCAGCTACGGCGGGACCATCGCCGGCGGCGGCGGCGCGCGCCAGCGCATCGGCATGATCACCCGCATCGCGCCGGTGGAGTTCGGTATTCGCGCGTCGCTGACGACGCAGGGTTCTGTCAGCGTCGGCGGTAGCGCGGAAATCGACGGGGCCGATCAGAACCCCTGGCCCAGTTGCGATCCGCCCGGGCCGTCTCAGGCAGGCGTGCGCGCCCGCGGCGGCGTAGTCGACACGTCGGGTAGCGGCACCGTGTACGGCGCCCCGCCCGTCGTAAACGATCCGACGATATCGGACTCGACATTCACGACGTTCGGAGGCGCGACCTACGCCCAGTTAGCCGCACGCGCCACGATCATCATGGGCGGAGGCAATATCAACACCGACCCCGTCGTCACCAACGGTATCTGTGACAAGAGCGTCCCGACGAACTGGGGTGATGGCGATAATCCGACCGCGCCCTGCGGGAACTACTTCCCCATCATTCACGTCACTGGGGACCTGCAAGTAAATACCACGCAGGGACAGGGTATCCTATTGATAGATGGGAACTTGCTAATCAATGGGTCGTGGAACTTCTACGGTATCGTCATCATTCAGGGCGACCTGAAGACCGCCGGCGGTGGTAGTTCGGACGCGCATATCTGGGGTGGCGTGATGGCCAAGAACGCCGACTTGTCCACCGAAAACTTGAACGGTCACGCGACCTTGAACTTCTCTAGTTGCAGTATTTTAGCGGCTTTACAGGCGCAAAGCCCGATCGCGTTGATGCGCTCGCGGGGGTGGACGCAGCTCTACTAAAAGTGGTCTAAGTATCGGTAGGGGAAACAGTTGTTGCTTCGGCCTCAAGTAGGTTCGAGGCTTGACAGGATAAGGGGCGGGGCCTATTGTAGTTTGCCCTTCGCCCCTTCTTGTCTCTAGACCAAAAGGTGCAAATGGCCCTTTTTGGCTTTCTAGGTGGCAAAAAAACCTCAGTGGGCCTCGATATCGGCTCCGGCATCATCAAACTCGTTGTCATTGACCACGGGGGGAGTGAGGCCGAGCTGACCAAAGTGGCCACGACCGAAGTCGCCGCCGACGCCATCGTCGAGGGCGAAGTCATGGACCCCGGCCTGGTTGCGGAGGCTATTCGGGGTTTGTTCGAGGCGGCCGGCGTCAAGCGGAAATCGGTCGTCACGGCCGTCGGCGGCCGCGACGTCATCGTCAAGAAAATCCAGATGGACCGGATGAAAGAGGCGGATGCCCGCGAAGTCATCCGCTGGGAGGCCGAGCAACACGTGCCGTTCGACATGGCCAACGTGGAGCTCGACTTCCAGATCCTCGACCCCGAGGCCGAAGGCCTTCAGATGAACGTGCTGCTCGTCGCCGCCAAGCGCGAGCTGGTCGAGAGCCGGGTCGGGTTGCTCGGCGAAGCGGGTCTCGATCCTTCCATCATCGACGTCGACGCCTTCGCCATCCACAACGCCTTCGAGCTGAACCATCCCGACGCGATGCAGGGCGTCGTGGGGCTCGTCAACATCGGCCACGAAGTGACCAACGTGAACATCCTCGAGGACGGCATCCCGGTGTTGACCCGCGATCTCTCGGTCGGCACCCGGCGCTTCCGTGAAGACCTGCAGCGCGAAAAAGGGCTCGCGAGCGAAGAAGCCGAGCAGGTGATTCAGGGGACCGCGCAGCATGCCGATCTGGCCGGCTACGTCAGCGCGCGGGGCGAGGAAATCGCGGTCGGTGTGGAGCGCGCCGCGGCCTTCCTCGCGACGGCGTCGCGCTCGGCGGGCGGCTTGTCGCGGGTGTACACGACGGGCGGTGGGGCGCGGATCCCCGGGCTGAACGATGTCCTGGGCGCGCGACTCAGAGTCCCGATCGAGCTCGCCAATCCCGTGCAGCGCTTGCGCGTGCGGGATGACGTGTTCGAGACGGTGCCGGTGGACGAGGTCGCGCCGCTGCTCATGCTGGCGGTCGGTTTGGCGCTGAGGCGCGCCGCATGATTGAAATAAACCTAATCCCAGGCAAGAAGAAGGTGGCGAAGGGCGCTGGGCTCAAGCTCGCGCTGCCGGACTTCAAGGCGCTCATCGCGCAGGTCAAGGATCCGTGGCTGATCGCGGCGATCGTTGCGTGGCTGATCGTGGGCGGCGGCGGCGCGCTGCTGTTCATCACCGAGCGCGCGCGCCTCGCGGCCGCGGAATCGAGACTCGAGGCCGTCCGCACCGAGAAGCGGCGCTACGACATCGTCATCGCCCAGAAGCGGCAGGCGGAGAAGGTGCGCGACTCGCTGCTGTACCAGATCAACGTGATCCGCAACATCGACGCCGATCGCTACATCTGGCCGCATGTGCTCGACCAGGCGACGAAGGCGCTGCCGCCCTACACCTGGATCACCCGCGTCGGCGCCGTGGGCGCCGGCATTATTCCCGGCACCTCGCAGTCGGGTGGCCCACCGGCGTTCGCCCCGGACGATTCGAGCGGTGGCGCGAGCGTCAACGTGCGCGTGAACATCGAAGGCCGCACTGTCGACATCCAGGCGTACACCACGTTCCTGCGGCAGCTCGCCGCGTCCCCGTGGTTTACCGACGTGACGCCGGCCAGCTCGGAGACGAGGATCGAAGCGGACCGGCCGGTTACGGCCTTCAACGTGACGGTGCGCTATCGCATCGCCGACTCGGTTTACATCCGCACGGTCCCGCTCGTGCAATCGGTGAGGTAGACATGGCCCTTGGTTTACCGACCGACCAACGCGGCCAGATCATGGCGCTGCTCGTCCTCGTCGCACTGGCGGGCGGCTATTTCTTCTGGACTCAGCTGCATCGGCCCACCGTCGCCAAAATCGGCACGGCGCGCACCGAGGCCGACAGCCTCGAGAAAATCGTCGCGGCGGCCAAAGCCGATCTGGCGAGCGGCAGCATCGAGGACCTGCGACGCCGGGTCGAGGAGTATTCGGGCTCGCTCGAGCTGATGCGGCGTCTCGTGCCCGAGCGCAATGAAGTGCCGACGCTGATCGACGACGTCTCGACGAAGGCCAAAGTCCGCGGCATCACGCTCGGGAAGATCCAGCCGCTCGCCCCCGAGCGGGGCCAGCCGTTCGACACGTATCGCTACCGGCTCGAGGTATACGGCCATTACGATCAGATCGGCGAATTCCTCGCCGACATCGCGTCGCTGCCCCGCATCGTCGTGCCGCAGGATGTGACGCTATCAGCGGCCTCGCCGGCGGCGCAGAAGCTGCTCGGCGACACGCTGGGCGCGTTGCTGCTGGCCGAGTTCTCGATTCGCACCTTCGTGAAGGCGGCCGGGCCACCGGCCGGCACGAGACCCGCGGCCGGAGGCCCTCGTGCGCGTAGCTAGCATCGCGCTCGCGCTCATCGCCGTCGCGGGTCTGGCGGCCGCCCAGGCGCAGCCGGACACGGCTCCGCCGCCCGCCTCGTTACTGCGCGAAGTGTTCGCCTACGAAGGCGGCGGCCGCGATCCGTTCATGTCGCTGCTCCGATCGGGCGACGTGCGGCCGCTGCTCGCCGACTTGAAACTGACGACAATCGTGTACGACGGACGGTTCGCGGCGCGCAGTGTCGCCGTGCTGCGCGACATCACCAATCGCCGCATCTACCGGGTGAAAACGGGCGACATCATCGGGCGCTTGAAGGTGACACAGATCCGGCCCCGCGAGGTCGTATTCACCGTGCAGGAATTCGGGTTCGAGCGGCAGGAAACGTTGTCGCTCGCCAAGCATGAGGAGACGCCATGAAGGCCATTCTTCCCCTCGCGGCACTGCTCGTCGCCGTCGCTCCCCGGGCCCTTGCGGGGACGACGGTCGACGGGCCGCCCCGAGTGGCCCGCGACGGCGAAGTCCGCGGGGTCAGCGTGCTGCCGGCGGCGGGTAAGGTCGAGATCGTCATCGACCTGCAGGGTGCCGCGGTGGTCCAGGACTTCACGCTCGCCAATCCCGCCCGGCTCGTCATCGATTTGCAAGGCGCCCGTCTCACCGCGCCGGCCGCGCTGTACGACGGCCAGAATCGCGGCGGCGTCCGCAACGTACGCTACGCCCAGTTCAAGCCGGATGTCGTGCGCGTGGTGATCGATCTCGACGCGCTCAAGGACTACCAGGTCGAGCGCGCCGCCGGTCAGGTGCGCGTGCGCATCGGGACGGAGCGGACCAGCTTCGCGGCGTGGTCCAGCAGCACCGTGACTCCCAGGGCTTCGGGGGCCGTTGCAAGTGCAGCTGCGCGCGCACCGATCGTGACTGGTGGCCCCGAGCAGGCGGCTCGCGTCACCACACCGAGCATGGGCCGGTCGCTGTCGATTGAAGAGTATCTCGCGGCGCATCGCGCCGACGCGGCGCAGTCACAGGCGCCGCGCATCACGGTGCAGTGGGACAACGCCAGCATCGAGGACGTGGTCGCGGGGTTCGCGGCATTCAGCGGCCGGACCATCATTCTGGCCAAAGGCATCACCGGAAACGTGACCGCGGAGATCAAGAACCAGCCGTGGGATCTCGCGCTGAACGCGGTGCTCGAGTCGCAGGGACTCTCCGTGCAGACGCTGCCCGGCGGCATCCTCAACGTCGTGAGCAAGGTCGAGCTGGCGCGGGCCGATTCCACCGTGCCGATCACGACGCGCCTGGTGCGCATCAACTACGCGCGCGCGACGTCGCTTGTGCCCTCCGTGCAGTCGATTCTCACCAAGCGCGGCCAAGCGGTCGCCGACTCGACGAGCAACTCCCTCGTGATCACCGAGGTGAGCTCGCGCATCGATGATGTGGTGGATTTCGTGAAGGGGCTCGACCTGCGCACCCCGCAAGTCTCGATTCAGGCCAAGATCATCTTCGTGGACCGTCTCGACGTCGAGCAGCTCGGCGTCAAATATGACCTCGGCTCGCAGAACCAGTTCTTCAACCGCCTGATTCAGCGGCCCGATCCGGCCAGCGCGCAACCGGTGGATACGGACCTGGACGGCGTTCCCGACGCGCTCGTGCCGACGGAATTCTTCGACCGCAACTCCGACATCGTAGCGCTGGGCGGCAACTCGCTGTCGGCGATCGGGAACGCGAGCCAGGAAGTGGTCAATCCCGCGCTCGAGCTCATCTTCTCGACGGCGATCGGCAACTTCGATCTGACGACCTTCGTGCAGGCGCTGCAGCGCGTCGAGTTGGCCGACATCCAGGCCGAGCCGACGATCACCACGCTCGACAACCGCCAGGCGGAAATTCTCGTCGGTGACCGTGTGCCGATCCGGGTCATCGACGTGAGCGCGGTATCGACCGGTACGGGGACCGGTACCCCGGTGCCCCGCGCCACGGTGCAGTTCCAGCAGACCGGTATCAACCTGCGGGTCACGCCGCACGTGACGGCCAACCGGCAGATCCTGATGGAAGTGCACGCGGAGCGGTCCAGCGTTCGGCCGGCGGCGGTGGACATCGGTTTCACGTTCCAGACGCAGCAAGCCGACAACCAAATCCTGGTCAACGACGGCGAAACGGCCGTAATTGGCGGACTTACGGTGACTGAGGTCACGGTAACCAAGTCCGGAATTCCGTTTCTTGTAGACCTGCCCATTCTGGGCAAGCTGTTCGGCTTTACGGATCAACAAGAGAGCCGGCGTGATCTCCTGATTCTGATTACGCCACACATCATCGACGATCTGGTCGCGCCCACCGGGCAATAACGGCGGGACACGAAACCAGGAGAGCTGATATGCGGCTGGTCAGACGGGGTACCGCACTGTGGGGGATCGCTGCGCTCGCACTCGCCATTTGGGCGTGCGAGACGACGCGCAATCCGGGCGGCATCCAGCGCGACGTAACGGAACCGGCCATTCTCCTGTCGAACACCGCAGGTGACACGCAGGACATCGCCGGCGGGCTGCGCTTCAACGTGCAGGCCGTGGACAATCTTGCCCTGAAGAGCGTCAACCTCACCTTCAGCGGCGGGCTCATCGGCACGCTGGACACCAACTTCACCGGCCAGGTGAAGACCTACGCCGTCTCGCGCACCCTCACCTTCGGGGCCAACTCGGGCGCCGGCGGCATGATCATGATCGTGGGCCGGGCCACCGATGGCGCACTGAACTTCGCCGAAGACACGCTGTTCATCTTCCTCGCGAACGTGCAGGCGCTGCGGGTCCGCCTCGTGCTCCCCGCGCCGGGCGCGCTCGGGTCTACCGGCAAGGGCATCCCGGTTGACGTCATCGCCGTGCAAAATTCCGGTATCGCGAAGATCGGCTTCCTCGTGGCGCCGGCCGCGAGCGTCAACAATCCGACGACGCCGCCCAACGACTCGATCCAGTTCGCATCGCCGTTCGCGGATTCCGCCGAGTACCAGGACACGCTGATCGTCGTTCCGTCGAGTGGCTCGTTCAACGTCGTCGGGTTCGCCGAGGACTCGGCGGGCAGACGGGGCTTCAGCAACGTCGTCACGGTCACGATTCAGTCGGTCGCGACCGACAACACGCCGCCCATCGTGGCCCATCGGATCGCGGCGCGCGTCGAGGTGGACGATACCATCCACGTCCGCGCGCAGGACCCGAGCGCCATCTCCTGGATCGGGTTCGTAGTGGATACGAACGGTGTGCGGATGAAGTTCGATACCTTCGACGTCTCCGCGGGCAACCTCACCGACGTGACACGGCATTTCAACTTGGGCCTGCAAGGCCTCCAGCCGCTGCCGCGCACGATCGCCGTGAAGGGCTACGCGTGCGATGCGGCGATCGCGCGCAACTGCGCGTTCACGAACAGCACGTCGCTGATCCCCAGCCCGCCGGTGCGGTCCAAGGCCTCGTTTTCGACGTACGTGCCGCCCCTCGCGCCGGCAGCGCTGATTGACACGGTGATCGTCGTGTCCGGCATCACGCGTGCGCTGCCGTTCGGCGGCCGCATCGCCGACGCGATCTTCAACGGCAACGACTCCAGCCTGTATCTCACAAACCCCGTCCTGGGACGGGTCGAGATCTTCCAGGTCGAAGACACCGCGTTCGTCCCCGCCGGTATTCCGACGGCCGGTCCGCAGCCCTGGGGGATCGCGCTGTGGCCGATCGACACGAGTGGCAACTACAAGGACACGATCGTCGTCGCGAACTCGGGCGGCACGGAATTGTCCGTCATCGACGTGCGGGCGGGCATTCGACGCCTGGCGTGGCGGCAGGACCTCCCCGACTACATCATCGAGACGTATCGCATCCTGACGGCGCCGCTGCGCGAGGAGATCCTCGTCTTCGACGTTTCCGACCGGCCGCAGTATGTGGGTACCGTGTGTCGGGTGACCACCGGCTCGGCGCTGTGCCACGCCGACTCGGTCTTCGCGATTTACTCGACGACACCCACCGCCAGCAGCGAGGAGCCCTTCGCGAGACGCGCGACACTGCGGATGGAGAAGCTGATCAATACCCCCGATACGGCGCAGCTCTTCAGCCATTTGTTCTGGGAGCTCGCGGGGGACAGCACACTCACGAGCACGAGCCTCGACACGCTGCGCATCGAGATGCGGCGCGGCCGGCCGTACAACCAGCAGATGGTCCAGCTCAGCGCCTGCCAGGGTGTCATGATCAGGTTGTCCACGTTCGGCTTGGGGGACTCGACCTACGTCCGGAACTCCGGAAACTTCACGCACGCGATCATGGGCGAAGGTGGCAACATCACGACGGAGTTCGCGCGCGTCGTCGGCTACACCACCTTGGCGCCGCTGCTGCAGGGCGACGGCACGGCCCGCGCGTGCGCGACCAGCACTGCCACGCGCGACAGCGGCCGGAACGAGCGCGACTTGGGCGTCACGCCCGCGATCGACGTCAGCGACTTCATCAGCAACACCGGCGTCAACATCCATTCGGTCGCCACGAACAAAAACGGCCACACGAACCTGGTGCGCGCCGACTCGATCTACTTCCTCGACGAGGGGATGAAGCTGAAGGGGACCGCCCCGGCGCCGCTGGGAGCGTTCGGGATGGACATGAACTACAACCACGATTTTTCAGCCAACGATCCCGGCACGCCGACGTTCCCGCCCGGCACCGGTAACCCCAATGACCGCATTGCCTTCTCGGCGCGGCCTGACGGCAACATCGACATCTGGGATACCTTTTTCTACGGGTTGATTGGCGGGATCGTCGTGCGGGACCCCATCATTGGACCACTGCGCGTCGCCCGGAACCGAACCAACACGCGGCAATGGCTGTTCGGCGTGACGGCGGCGGGGGTGGTCATGATCGAGCTGCCGGTGATCACGAACCCGTTCCCTTCGAAGCCGCCATGGGGGCCGCCCATCCGCTGACGCCGGCGCCTCAGGGCCCGGGTGCTGCATGCGCGAGCCCGACGCACGTCGGGCTCGCCTGTTAATAGGAGATGATGTAGGGGCGCAGCATGCTGCGCCCCTACTGGGGGTGAGGGATGACATTCCGGTTCACGACGGCAGGCGAATCGCACGGCCGCGGCCTGGTGGGGATCCTCGAAGGCATTCCCGCCGGCCTTCCCGTCTCCGCCGCCGATGTGGACCTGGAGCTGAAGCGGCGCATGGGCGGCTACGGCCGCGGCGCCCGCATGAAGATCGAATCGGACCACATCGAATGGCTCGCCGGCGTGCGCGCGGGCGAAACGCTCGGCTCCCCTATCGCCATGCTCATCTGGAATCGCGACTGGGAGCACTGGCAAGACGTCATGGCGCCCGAGGCGGACGACCCCAAGGGTGAGCGCCGTCGCCAGGTCACCCGGCCGCGCCCCGGTCACGCCGATCTCGCCGGCTCGCTCAAATACGACCGCGCCGATGCCCGCGACATCTTGGAGCGCGCCAGTGCGCGCGAGACGGTCGCGCGCGTTGCCTGCGGCGCCGTCTGCAAGAAGCTGCTGGCAGAATTCGCGATCGAAATTGGCTCACATGTTGCCGAGCTTGGCGGTGTCACCGCAAAGGCCTGCTCCGTGCTCCCTGCTCCCTTGAACGAGGCCGCGGACCGCAGTCCAGTTCGCTGCCTCGATCCCGACGCCGAGCGGGAGATGGTGGCGAGGATAGATGCCGCCAAGGCCGCGGGCGACACGCTCGGTGGTATTGTCGAAGTGATCGCGTTGGGCGTGCCGGTGGGGCTCGGCTCGCACGTGTCGTGGGATACCAAGCTCGATGGCAGGCTCGCGCAGGCCCTGATGTCAATTCCTGCGGTCAAAGGTATCGAGTTGGGCCTCGGTTTCGAGGCCGCGCGCCGCAAAGGCTCGGAAGTTCATGACGAGATTCTTCCCGGCTTCGCGCGCGCGACCAATCGCGCGGGCGGTACGGAAGGCGGCATGACGACGGGGGAACCTGTCGTTGTTCGTGTGGCGATGAAGCCGATCTCCACGCTGATGTCGCCGCTCAAGACGGTGGATCTGAAGACGGGCGGGCCCGCACAAGCACAATCGGAGCGGTCCGACGTTACCGCCGTTCCGGCGATGGGCGTCATCGCCGAGGCGATGCTGGCGATCGTGTTGACCGAAGCATTGCTGGAGAAATTCGGCGGCGACGCACTCAGCGAGCTGAAGCGCAACGTGGACGGCTACCTCGCGCAGGTGCGCGTACGGACCCGGACCGAACCCCACGTCCCCCCTCTCCACATGGTGGAGAGGGGGCCAGGGGGTGAGGCAGGGGGTGAGGCAGGGGGTGAGGCGTGAAGCGGCACGTCGTGCTCATCGGGCTGCCGGGGGCGGGGAAGACGACCGTCGGCCGCATGGTAGCGGAGCGCCTGAAGGCCGGCTTTGTGGACATCGACACGATCTTGATTCGCAAAGAGGGCAAACCGATCGCGCTGATTTTCGCCGAGAAGGGCGAGCCGGTATTTCGGGAGATGGAGCGCAAAGAAGTAGCGGCCGCGCTCGCGAATCAGCCGGCGGTGATTGTGCCCGGTGGTGGATGGGCGGCGCAACCTGGCGCCCTCGACGCCGCCAAACCTCACGGGTACTTCGTTTATCTGAAGGCGCGCGCCGAAGTGGCGGCGGGCCGCGCCGTGCCCTCGGGAACCCGGCCGGCGTTAATGGGTCAAGACCCTGTGGAGCAGATGCGCGAGCTGTTCAAGGCGCGCGATCCGTTCTACGCCAAGGCGGATGCGACGGTGCAAACCGAGGCGAAGAGTGCGGAAAAAGTTGCCGATGAGGTCGTAAGGCTTGCGCAGACCAGCGCCGGGTGGTAAAGATGCAACCCCTTCACGTTTGCACAAAGGTTGATACGTGACTGATAAAGAAGCTCGCGTGAAACGCAAAAAGAAGCGACCAGAGGCTCCGCCGGCGGATAGTGAGGTGACCGACGCCGCTCCTGCAAAGGGCGGCGCACTCGTCATTGTCGAGTCGCCGACGAAGGCAAAAACGATCGGCAAGTATCTCGGCCGGGGCTATACCGTCAAGGCGACCATTGGGCATCTGCGCGACCTGCCCAAGCGCGAGCTCGGCGTCGACGTCGAGAACGGCTTCACGCCGAAATACGTCACTATTAAGGAAAAGGCGAAGACCCTGGCCGAGATCAAGAAGGCGGCCAAGGCCGCCGATCGGGTCCTGCTCGCCACCGACCCCGACCGCGAGGGCGAAGCCATCGCCTGGCACGTGGCCTCGCAGCTCAATGGCGACGGCAATGGCAAGATCCGCCGCGTCCTGTTCCACGAGATCACCAAGGATGCCGTCGCGGAAGCCCTCGCGAACCCCCTCGACATCGACCAGCGCAAAGTGGACGCGCAGCAGGCGCGGCGCGTGCTCGACCGTCTGGTCGGCTACAAAGCCTCGCCGGTGCTCTGGAAGAGCATCAAGACCGGCCTCTCGGCGGGTCGGGTGCAAACCGTCGCGCTGCGGCTCATCATCGAGCGCGAGGAGGAAATCCGGAAGTTCGAGCCGCAGGAGTACTGGACGATTGCGGCCGATCTCGAGAAAGACGGGCAGGCGTTCCAGGCGCGGCTGCAGAAACTCGGTGGCCATAAGCCCGAGATCAAGACCGAGGCGGAAGCCCGCGCGATCGTCGCCGAAACCGAGAAGCTGCCGTTTGTCGTGACGGCGGTGGAGCGGGGCGAGCGGCGCCGCAAGGCACCCGCGCCGTTCACCACCAGCACCATGCAGCAGGAAGCCGCCAAGCAGCTGGGCTTCTCGGCCGGCCGTACGATGCGCGCCGCGCAAAAGCTCTATGAAGGCGTGGAGCTGGGGGACGAAGGCTCGGTCGGATTGATCACGTACATGCGCACCGACTCGGTGCGCGTGTCGGATGCCGCGCTCAAGCAGGTGCGCGAGTACATCAACGCGCAGTTCGACAAGCGCTACCTGCCGCCCGAGCCCAATGTGCACAAGGGCGGCCGCGGCAACTCCAGGGTGCAGGACGCGCACGAAGCGATCCGCCCCACCGAAGTCGGCCACCGCCCCGAAGACCTCAAGAAGTACCTCGAGCGCGACCTGTTCAAGCTGTATCAGCTCATCTGGCGCCGGTTCGTGGCGTCGCAGATGACGCCCGCCATCTACGAGGCGACCAAGGTCGACTTCGAGCTGGCCGGCGGCCGCTTCCTCTTCCGGGCCACCGGCTCTACGCCCGTGTTCGACGGCTATCACGCCGTCTATAGCGAGGCGCACGAGCCGGAAGAAGGGAAGACGCTGGACAGCCTCACGCCCATTCCGCCGCTGTCGGTCGGCGATCGGGTCACGCTCAAACAGGTCGTGCCCAGTCAACACTTTACGGAGCCGCCGCCGCGCTACAGCGAGGCGAGCCTCGTAAAAGAGCTGGAGCGGCTGGGCATCGGCCGGCCCTCGACGTACGCCGCGATCATCTCCACGCTGCGGACGCGCTGGTATGCGACCGCCAAAGACCGCCGCTTCCAGCCGACACCGCAGGGCGAGACGGTGTGGAAGGTGCTCAAGCGGTCCTTCCCGGAAGTGTTCGAAGTCGGCTTTACGGCGCAAATGGAGAACGAGCTCGACAAGGTGGAGGAAGGCGATCTCGCGTGGCAGCAGGTGCTCGGCGATTTCTGGAAGCCGTTCAACATCGCGCTGGAAGCGATCGACGTGAACAAGATCATCCGCGAGGTGCACGATCTCTCGGGGCTCGAATCGGAAAAGTGCCCCAAGTGCGGCAGCCCGCTCGAGGTGAAGAGCGGCCGGTTTGGGCCGTACATCGCCTGCGTACGCTACGCGACCAAGGAGTGCGACTACTCGCGGTCCATCAAGAAGGACAAGGTGCCGGATCGTCCGTCCGACGAGATCTGCAAGGAGTGCGGCGCGCCGATGGTCATCAAGACGGGCCGCTTCGGCGAGTTCCTCGCGTGCACGACGTATCCCAAGTGCAAGTACACGCAGCCCGTCCCGCTCGGCATCAAGTGCCCCAAGTGCGACGTGGGCGATCTCGCCGAGCGCCGCACCAAGCGGGGGCGGACGTTCTACGGTTGCCTGCGCTATCCGGACTGCGATTATTCC
Organism: Gemmatimonadales bacterium; assembly: GCA_036002655.1. Classification (GTDB taxonomy): domain Bacteria; phylum Gemmatimonadota; class Gemmatimonadetes; order Gemmatimonadales; family GWC2-71-9; genus 20CM-2-65-7. The sequence goes on along the minus strand of DASYTD010000001.1, from coordinate 7,634 downwards.
ACCTGGAATAAGCCGGTGCCCGTCCCCTGTCCGAGCTGCGGCTTTGTGGGGATGGAAGAGATCAAGTCCAAGACGACGGGAGAAACGAGCCGCAAGTGCCTGAAGTGCGGACATCAGGTGACAGTCGAGGAAGCAGCCCCCGAAGCAGAAGAGGTGGCATCGTAGGGGCGCAGCATGCTGCGGCCGTACACGTCGTGGGCGGCGGCCTCGCCGGCTGCGAGGCGGCCTGGGCGCTCGCCGAGCGAGGCGTCCGTGTGACACTGCACGAGATGCGCCCGGTCCGGATGACTCCGGCCCACCAGAGCGATCGCCTCGCTGAGCTGGTCTGCAGCAACACCTTCAAGTCGGTCGAACCCTCGCATGCGCATGGCCTGCTCAAGGCCGAGATGCGGCAGCTCGGCAGCATCGTGCTCCAGGCGGCGGACGAAGCGCGGATTCCCGGCGGCAGCGCGCTCGCCGTGGATCGCGTCGTGTTCGCAAAGCGGGTCGAGGCGCGTGTTTTAGCCCACCCGAACGTCTCTCTGGTGCGAGGCGAGGTCACAACTCTGCCGTGCCCGGCCGTCATCGCGACGGGGCCACTGACTTCGGACGCCCTTGCTGAATCGATAGCCGCCCGGCTGGGTGTCCAATCGCTCGCGTTTTACGACGCGATCGCGCCCATCGTCTCGGCTGACTCACTCGATTACAGCCGGCTGTTCAAGGCGTCACGCTACGGCAAGGGCGGGGGCGACGACTACTGGAACGCGCCGTTCACGAAAGAAGAGTACGAAGCGTTCGTGGCGGCGCTGCTCGCAGGCGAGCAATACCAGCCCGAGCACGAATTCGACAAGGTGCCCTACTTCGAAGGATGCCTGCCGGTCGAGGAGATGGCGCAGCGGGGGATCGAGACGCTGCGGTTCGGCCCCATGAAGCCGGTTGGTTTGGTGGATCCCCGGGCTGCCGCCCGCGGTCAGCCGGGCGAGCCTTACGCCGTTGTGCAGCTCCGGCAGGAAGACCGCGGCGCGCAGATGTGGAATCTCGTCGGATTCCAGACGCGGCTGAAAACCGGGGCCCAGCAGAGAGTCTTCCGGACGATTCCGGGACTCGAGCAGGCGGACTTTCTGCGATTCGGCAGCATTCACCGCAACAGCTACCTGAATGCTCCACAAGCGCTGACGCCGCATCTCTCCGCCAAGGACGATCCGCAGCTGCTGTTCGCGGGGCAGCTCACCGGCGTCGAGGGCTACACCGAGTCGGCGGCGACAGGCATGCTGGCGGGCATCAACCTGGCGCGACTCCTCGCTGGCGAGGAGCCGGTGCTGCCGCCCGCCACCACGATGCTCGGCGCATTGTACCGCTACCTGCGCGAGTCCGAACCCGCGCGCTTCCAGCCGATGAATGCCAACTTCGGCCTAATGGAGCCGCTCGAAGGGGCTCCGAAGGACAAGTTCAAGAAGAAAGAAGCGTTGGCGGCGCGGGCGCTGGCGCACATGGAAGAGTTTGCGCGGGTCCTCACCCCCCGGCCCCCTCTCCACGTTGACCTCACCCCCCGGCCCCCTCTCCACGATGTGGAGAGGGGGAGTGAGGGGTGAGATCATGAACGAGATCGCCGAGTTCGTCATATTCCTCGAGAAGGAGCGCAACGACTCGCCCCACACCGTGAAGGCGTATGAGCGCGACCTGGATGCGTTCGCAGCCTTCTGCGCCACCTATTACGGCGGTCCCTGGAGCTGGGCCGGCGTGGACCGGCTGGCGGTGCGTGGCTTCCTCGCGGCGGAGCAGCGCCGCGGCCTCGGCAAGCGCTCCGTGGCGCGCGCGCTCTCGGCGCTGCGCACGTTCTACCGCTTTCTGAACGCGACGCACGGCATCGAGGTGAACCCCGCGCGCGCGGCGCGAACTCCCAAGCTCGATCGGACGTTACCCGCGTACCTGAATCGCGCCGAGATGGAGATGCTGTTTGCCGAAGCGGAGGCGCGGGCGGCGGCGGGCGGTTTCCGCGAAGCGCGAGATCTGGCGATGCTGGAAATGTTTTACTCGACGGGCATGCGGCTTTCGGAGCTTGCCGGACTCAACGATCCCGATGTGGATCTCGTATCGGATCAAGTGAAGCTGCGCGGCAAAGGAAAGAAGGAGCGCATCGTGCCCGTGGGCTCGCACGCCACATCGGCGTTGCGTCAATACTGGCGGCAACGCGATCGGCTCTTTACAGGCACGCGGGCGGTCTTCGTGAACAGCCGAGGCCGGAGGATTACCCCTCGCGGCGTGCAGCTGGCGATGAAGCGGCTCTTCGATACGCTGGCGCGCGGCAAGGACCTGCACGTACACGCGCTGCGGCACTCCTTTGCGACGCACCTGCTCGATGCAGGGGCCGATCTCAGATCCGTGCAGGAATTACTCGGCCATGCCTCGCTGGGGACCACGCAGGTGTATACTCATACGTCAGTCGAGCGTCTCAAAAAGGTCTATCACCAGGCGCATCCAAGAGCATAACGGAGCAGGGAGCGGGGAGCTGGGAGCAACGTGAAGCGTATCCATAGCACGACAATTCTCTGCGTCCGTAAGGACGGCAAAGTCGCCATCGGTGGCGATGGCCAGGTCACCGTCGGTGAGACGGTGATGAAAGCCAACGCCAACAAGGTGCGCACGCTGCGCGGCGGGAAGATTCTCGCCGGGTTCGCCGGCGCGGCCGCCGACGCGTTCACGCTGTTCGAGAAGTTCGAGGAAAAGCTGGAGCGCTACCCGACGAACCTGCCACGCGCGGCCGTCGAGCTGGCCAAGGATTGGCGGTCCGACCGGGTGCTACGGCGGCTCGAGGCGCTGCTCGTCGTTGCGGACAAGGAGCACGGCTTTGTCATCAGTGGCTCGGGCGAGCTCATCGAGCCGGACGACGGCGTACTCGCCATCGGCTCGGGCGGCTCGTTCGCGCTGGCCGCGGCGCGCGCGCTCCTCAGGGAGTCGAAGCTGAACCCGGCCGAGGTCGTGCAACGCGCGCTCGAGATCGCGGCGGAGATCTGCGTGTATACCAACACCAACATTACGGTCCTTGAGTTATAGCGATGCCCAAAGCCCCGGCCTCAACGCCTCCCCACCCTCCAGCTCCTCCACCAACCTCCGCTGAACCTCCCGCGGCAGCGGGGGAGACGGTCGCCGTCCCATGGCTCGAGGAGATGGCGCCGAAGAAGATCGTCGCCGAGCTGGACCGCTACATCGTCGGGCAGGAGGCGGCGAAGAAGGCGGTCGCCATCGCGGTGCGCAACCGCTGGCGGCGCGCGCAGGCGCCCGAAGAGATCCGGGACGAGATCATGCCCAACAACATCATCATGATCGGCCCAACGGGTGTGGGGAAGACGGAAATCGCCCGCCGCCTGGCGCGGCTCGCGGGAGCGCCGTTCCTCAAAGTTGAAGCATCGAAGTTTACCGAGGTGGGCTACGTGGGTCGTGACGTCGAGTCCATGGTGCGCGAGCTGGTGGATGTCTCGATCAACATGGTGCGGTCAGAACGGGAGGATGACGTCTATCCCGCTGCGGAGCAACGCGCGGAGGAGCGCCTACTCGATTTGCTTTTGCCGCCATTGCCATCGCCGCCCGCCGCCGCCACTCCACAGGGAGCAGGGAGCACGGAGCAGGGAGCAGCGGGCGCCAGCCGGCCGCTCTTCGTCGTGTCGTCCAAGGGCGACGTCGAGTCCAAGCTCCCTGAGGCGGAGACCGAGGCCAACGAGCGACGCCGGCGCACGCGCGAGAAGCTGCGCCACCAGCTCAAGGACGGGCAGCTCGAGGAGCGCGACGTCGAGATCGAAGTGCAGCAGCAGAGCTTCCCCATGCTCGAGATGATGCAGCCGCCCCAAGGGATGGAAGGGCCGGACATCAATTTCGGCGAAATGATTCAGGAGCTGATTCCCAAAAAGAAGAAGCGCCGCACCGTCCATGTTCACGAGGCGCGCCGCATTCTGATCGACGAAGAGCTGAAGAAGCTGGTGGACATGGACGACGTCGTGAACGAGGCGCTCGATCGCGTCGAGAATCACGGCGTCATCTTCATCGACGAAATCGACAAGATCACCGGCCAGCGCGGCCAGAGCTCGGGGCCGGACGTGTCGCGCGAGGGTGTGCAGCGCGACCTGCTCCCGATCGTCGAAGGCTCGACGGTGCAGACGCGCTACGGCTACGTGCGGACCGACCACATTCTCTTCATCGCGGCGGGTGCGTTCCACATCGCGAAGCCGAGCGATTTGATCCCCGAGCTGCAGGGCCGCTTCCCGATTCGCGTAGAGCTGTCGTCGCTCACTGAAGAGGACTTCGTGCGCATCATGACGGAGCCCGAGAACGCGCTCACCAAGCAGTATGCGGCACTGTGCGCCTCCGACGGCGCGACGCTCGAGTTCCGCCCCGACGGCGTCAAGGAGATCGCGCGCATCGCGGCCAAGGTGAACGAGCGCATGGAGAACATCGGCGCTCGGCGGCTGCATACCGTCCTGACAACGCTGCTCGAGGACGTGCTGTTCGAGCTGCCCGACTATCCCACGAAGCACATCGTGTTCGACGGGCCGGCCGTGCGGGAGCGGCTGCTGCGGATCGTCGAGGACGAGGATCTGCGCCGATACATCCTGTAGCCTTGTTCTTCCGTTGGCTCTCGGGTAAAATCCGTCACACAAACCTGTCATTTTGACTGGACGTTCCCCCTCTCCCAGCGGGAGAGGGGGTCAGGGGGTGAGGCCGGGCCCATGGCGAAGCGTGACTTCCTGCAAATCACCGATTTCAGCCGCAAGGAGATCGAGCAGCTCTTCGACCTCTCCAAGCGCATGAAGGCCCGGGGGTACCGGGACACCCCCCTCGCCGGCAAGACGCTCGCGATGATCTTCGCCAAGTCCTCCACCCGGACCCGGGTGTCGTTCGAGGTGGGCGCCTACCAGCTGGGGGGACATGCCCTTTTCCTCTCGAGCAAGGACATCCAGATCGGCCGCGGTGAGCCCATTCCCGACACCGCGCGCGTGCTGTCGCGCTACGTGGACGGCATCATGATTCGCACCTTCGACCACGCCGAGGTCGAAGAGCTGGCGCGCTACGCCACGATCCCCGTGATCAACGGTCTGACCGACTTAACCCACCCGTGTCAGGTTTTGGCCGACCTATTCACCATCAAAGAGCACCTTGGTGGGTGGGATGGGAAGCGGATTGCATGGGTGGGTGATGGGAATAACATGGCCAATGCGTGGCTCGAGGCGGCCACGGTGCTCGGCTTCGAGCTGCGGCTCGCATGTCCGGAGGGGTTCGAGCCCAATCGCGCCAGGTTCGAGGCGGCGAACGAGAAAACCTGCATCATGGTCACCGAGGTGCCCGAAGAAGCCGTCGAGGGCGCGCACGTGATCAACACCGACGTCTGGGCCTCGATGGGTCAGGAAGGCGAGGCCGAGGCGCGGCGCAACGCGTTCAAGGGCTATACGGTCGATGCCGACTTGATGAAGCTGGCCGATCCGAAGGCCATCTTCCTGCACTGCCTGCCGGCTCACCGGGGCGAAGAAGTCACCGCCGACGTCATTGACGGTCCACAGTCGCGCGTGTGGGACGAGGCAGAAAACCGTCTGCACGTCCAAAAAGCCCTTCTTGCCACCCTCATGGGGTAGAGAGCCCCGCGGCCGTGCCGCGGGGAAACCAATGACCACTACTCCTCCCGAAACCTTGAAGCGCACCCCGCTGCACGACGTCCACGTCGCCCTCGGCGCCAAGATGGTGCCGTTCGCCGGCTTCGAGATGCCGGTCACGTACCCAGCCGGCATCAACGCCGAGCACAAGGCGGTGCGGGAATCGGTGGGCGTGTTCGACGTGTCGCACATGGGCGAATTCGAGATCACCGGGTCGGATCGCAACGCATTCGTGCAGCGCGTGACGTGCAACGACGTCGGGGCGCTGAAGCCGGGGCAGGCGCAGTACTCCGGCATCCTCACGAAAGAGGGCACGTTCGTCGACGACTGCCTGGTCTATCGTTTCGAAGACAAGCTGATGATGGTGGTGAACGCGTCCAACATCCTGAAAGATTGGGACCACATCGTCGCGCAGAAGGCGGGGGCGAACGTGCGGCTGCGTGACATTTCCGACGAGACGGCATTGCTCGCGGCGCAGGGTCCCAAAGCCGAAGCGCTCATCGGGTCGCTCACCAACCTCGGCGTCGCAATGATCCCTTATTACCACTTCGCGCAGGGCAAAGTCGCGGGCGTGCAGTGCTTCGTGTCGCGCACCGGCTACACCGGCGAGGACGGCTTCGAGCTGTACTGCCGCGCGGCCGATGTGGAGACGCTGTGGCACGCACTGGTCGGCGCCGGGCGCGCGGAGCCGGTGGGGCTCGGTGCGCGCGACACGCTGCGCCTCGAGGCCGGGTTGCCGCTGTACGGCAACGACATCGACGACAGCACGACGCCCTACGAGGCCGGGCTCGCGTTCATCGTGAAGCTCGACAAGGGCGCCCCGTTCATGGGACTCGACGCGCTCAAACGCCAGAAGCTCGAGGGCGTGAAGCGCCGGCTCATCGGTTTCAAGGTCACCGAGCCACGGGCCATCGCCCGCCATGGCTACCCCGTGTTTCTCGATGGCGCGCAGGTGGACATCGTGCGCAGCGGTACCGTCACGCCCACCGTAAACGAGAGCGTGGGCACGACTTATCTGCCCGCCGACCGCGCCAAATCGGGCACGACGATAGAGATCGACGTGCGGGGTAAGAGAGTAGCGGCCGAAACGGTCAAGCTCCCGTTTGTGCCTCACCGGACGAAGAAATGACGGGCGGGCGGGCGGACGGGCCGACGGGCCGTGAAACACGAATCGCGATTCTTACCATCTCCGATCTTGGAGCGGTGGGACAACGAGCGGATACTTCCGGTGACGCAATCGTCGATTGGGCGTCGCAGCGCGGGTACGAGGTCGTCGTGCGCAGCGTCGTCGCCGACGAGACCGACCGCATCGCGGGCAAGCTCGCTCGCTGGGCCGATTCTGATGAAGTGGATGTCGTGCTCACGACGGGCGGCACCGGCCTGACGGTCCGGGACGTGACTCCCGAAGCCACCGCCGCGATCCTGGAGCGTGAGGCCGAGGGCATCGCCGAAGCGCTGCGGGCGGCCTCCGGACCCGGATTCCCGCGCGCCTGGCTCTCGCGCGGCCGCGCGGGCACCCGCGGCAACACGCTGATCATCAATCTCCCCGGGTCCACGAACGGCGTGAAGGAAGGGCTTGACGTGTTGGCGACGTTCCTCGATCACGCCGTCGATTTGGTGAGCGGCGCTGACACCAGACACCAGACACCTGACACCGCTTCTCATGGCTGACCGCGTCCTCATCACGACCGACGACCTCGAGCAGGCGGTCCGCGTCAACGCCAGCCTGGAGCAGGCGGGGTTCGATACGGCGATGGTGTCGTCGCTCGACGACGTGCGCCAGGCCGTGCGGGGCCGGCAGCCTCCGCCCGACGCCATCGTGCTGACCGGCGGGCTGCACGAATCCACCGCGCAGCGGCTGCTGGCGGCGGCCCGCGAGCACGCCGTCTCCACGCTGGGCCTGGTCGAAGCGACGGACGAGGATCCCAATCAGATCGGCCGCGAGCTGGGTCTCACGGCCTGGCTCGTGAAGCCGGTGGACCCGAGCGAAGTGGGGGCCACCGTCCGGCGGCTCAT